>JAEUHW010000280.1 GCA_016793245.1 Planctomycetota bacterium | reverse complement strand
AGCGGAAGCGAGGCCCGGCCTCTCGTTCGGTGGGGGCTCGCCCCCCGGTAGATCAGCTCAGCCTAGGAGCGTGGCTCCACCGATCGAGCACTCGCTCACAGGCGGAACGAGTGGGCGTCGCACGAGCCCAGGGAGGCCGTGCCCGCGACGAGGTCGAGGCGGACGACCTGAGCGTAGATGTTGACCTGGTTGATGTGCAGGATCGGCGCGATGCCGGGCTGCTGGGTCAACGGGATCAGCGGGTCGTAGATCGTCGGGACGCCGAGGTTCGTGATCGGCGCCAGCATGCCCGGGATCGACGCGCCGATGTTGAACAGCGGGTCGGTCGGGTTGATCTCGAGGAGGCCCGTGCCCGGCAGCGGGAGCGGTCCGCCGATGAGGTCGCGCAGCATCGAGGACGCGAGGAGCACCTGGCCGATGCCAGCGCCAGCGGCGAAGTCGAGGGCGTGCTGATCGCTCCAGAGGAGCTCGTCAGCGCGCGGGGTCAGAGCCGGCTGGCCGGTGATGTTCGCGGCGTCCGGGTAAGAGCCGGCCATGCCGAAGTTCTGCGGGCCGAGTGCGCCGAAGATGGCGCCGAACTGACCGCTGGTGTCTTCGACACCCGCGCGGCTGGTGTGGGTGTAGCGCAGGTTGTTCAGCCAGTAGCGCTTGGAGCCGGGGGTGAGGACCGCACCACCCGATGCCGGGCCGAGACCGGTCCAGCAGATGCCGAACTCGTTGTTCATCTCGGTGTTCGTGTTCGCGTCCGCCGAGGTGATCGGGTATTCGCGAGCCGCCGCGCCGGCCGAAGCCTGCGAGATCGAGATGTGCGAGCTCGAGCCGTCGGCAACCCAGCCGAGGTTCGACACCAGGAGCGTGCTGGTGAAGACGTCGCCTTCGGTCGTCATGTCGACCGGCGAGGCGAAGTTCGTGGTGAAGATCCACGCGCAGGGCGAAGCCGGACCGGTGGGCGAGAGGAAGGTCGCGGTGGCGCCGAGGACGTTGTTCACGTCCGGCCACGAATCGGGAGCGCCCCAGGTCGGAGCGGCGGCGCGAGGCAGGCCGGTCGTGCGATCCGCGTTACCGCCGAAGATCGCGAACTGGAAGATCTCCAGGGTCACGCAGTTCTGGTCCTGCATGATCGTCTGCCAGCCAGCGAGGCCGGAGCCGATGCCGCCGCCCTGGCGGTCGACCTTGTAGCCGTTGTGCGCCCAACCATCGACGGTGCCCGCGATGCCGCGGCTGGTGAAGTCGGTGCTGCCGTCGTGCTGCGCAACGGCGATCTGCGCGAAAGCCGGGGCCGACAGGCCGGCGGCAATCGCCATCAAGCTAAGGAGCTTGTGCATGGTCTCGAGTCTCCGAGGGAACTTCACAGGGCATTCCCTGTGGGGGTGGGAAAGTGACAGGGTTGATCAACCCGTCTCGCCTTCGGTCCCCCCGAGGGGGAGGCTTCGTCGACGAAGCAGCGAGGCCGAAGTGGAGAGCGAGTACCCCCGGTCGATTCCGAGTGCCTCGAGGGGAGGTACGCGGCGATCGAGGGAAGAGCGGATCGTGGGACGGGCCGCTCCAAGGTGGGGTTCCGTGGTTGTTTGAGAAGCGCTTCGGGACTTCGGCGCAGCCGAAACCACTCAGTTGCGCTTCCGCTGCTGGGGCGTCGGCGGCGGCGTGCCGCTCGGGGTGGGGATACCGACCGGAGCAGAGGCTCCGGCGCCAGCGGTCTCGCGCTGCTCCTCCGGGACCTCGTCGGGCAGGATCGCCGCGATCTCGGTGGGCGTCGCCGTCATCGTCCCGAACACGCGCTTCCCCTTCTGGAGCATCGGAACGTCGATGTACTCGATCGTGCCGTCCTCGAGGATACGGTTCGGGCGCAGCGTCAGCGCCTTCTTCTTGTTCGAGAAGACCTCCCACGGCACGTCCTCGGGTCGGGCGTAGTCCGTGGCGGGGACGTAGTCCTTCTTCTTGGCGACCGCGGGAGCCTTGGTCTCGCGAGGCGCGGCGGCGACCTCGAGAGTGCGCTCTTCGCGCACGGGCTCGGGTGCGACCGGGGCGAGCTGGCTCGCTCCGCCCGCGGCGGCTTCGTTGCTCGGGCTAGAAGCCCAGAGCACGATGCCGAGTGCGGCGGCGGCGGCGAGCGCTAGGCCCATCGCGGTGGTCGACTTCTTCATGGTCGGAGAGGGTCTCTCGAGGAGACCAGGTTGCGTGGAGAGGGCGCGGCTGGGGCAGGCCGGGAGGCGCTGGGGGGGAGCGGTTCGGCCGCGGCTAGGACGGGAGGACTCGTTCTTAGGTTCCGTTGAGGAGCAGGTGACGAGGTCCTCGTCTTCTTGAGTGTAGTGCGATCCTCGATCGAGGGGGAAGCTCGAGGAAGTACTTTCCGAGGTTCCTGAGAGATTGCGAGATCCTAACCGGCTTCCATCCGGCCTGAATGGGCCGGATGGGAGCCATGCTCGAGGTTAGGGCAGGCGCGTCCGCAGGACCTGCTCGTCGACCGTCACGGTCCCGCCGACGTTCGAGAACAGGCGGTAGCGCAGGGTGACGGGGGTTCCGTGGAACGGCCAGATGCTGTTGCCCGGCGCCGGGACCCAGAAGCTCTGCTGCGTCGAACCGGGGGCCATCGTCCGCGATTCGACGAAGGTGATCGGCGGCCAGAAACCCTGGAGCTCGACCTCCAGCATCGCGAAGGTGAAGGTGGAGGCGTTGCCCAGAACTCGGCATTCGAAGGGGAACTCGAGGCGCTGGTTCGCGAGGCGCGGCCCCTGGGCGACGCTCAGGTCGGCGAAGGGCTCGACGATGTCGTACTTCGCTCCCGTCGGGAGACCGTGGAGCTCCTGGACGACGCCGCTGCGCCAGCGCAAGCGCAGGACATCCATGCGCGTGTTCGAGCCGAGCCCGATCTGCGGGTCCTTCGAGTGCATCGAGTTGTACGAGGACCCGGCGTGGATCTCGCGCACGAAGCGCCGGCCGCCGGCTTCGACTTCGACGCGCGTGCCGAGGGCGTCGCGGTTCGACGCCGTGCCGCGCGCCGCGATCTGGACCCAGGAGCGAGCGGGAGACTCGTTGCGGAAGAGTCGCGCGGGCCCGCCGTTGTTCACGAGGTAGAGGTCGCTGTCGCCATCGAAGTCGTAGTCGCCGCTCGAGAGTCCGCGGCCGAGGCCGGTGTCTTCGAGCAAGGGGATCGCGGCCTTCTGGAACACGCTGTTGCCCTGGTTCATCCAGAGCGCGTTCGGCGCCAGGGGCTCGTTCGCCATGGCGGGAACGGTCTGGATGAAGCCGTTCACGACGTAGAGATCGACATCCCCATCGTTGTCGAAGTCCTCGAACACGCTGGCCCACGAGGTGAGCAGGAGATTGTTCATGCGGCCCTCGACCGGGCCGGCCGCGGCGGTGATGTCGGTGAAGGTGCCGTTGCCGTTGTTCTGGAGCAGATGGTTGTCGCCGAGGTTCGAGGTGTAGACGTCGAGGTCGCCGTCGCCGTCGATGTCCCCGGGCGAGATGCCCATGTTGAACTCGTGGATGTCGAAGCCGGCCGTCGCCGAGACATCCGTGAAGCGCCAGCCGCCGGGGCCCGCGGCGGGACCGTCGTTGCGGTAGAGCTTGTTCGGGCAGACGAACGGCCCGAAGTCGTTGCCGACGAACAAGTCAGGGTCGCCGTCGTTGTCGTGGTCGAGCCACAGCACGCTCAGCGTGCAGCCGATCGCTTGGGTGCCGGGCTGCGGGGCGCCGGCGGGATAGAGGTCGTCGCAGATCACGCCGAGCTGCGGGGCCAGGTCGGTGAAGGTGCCATTGCGGTTGTTGTGGAACAGCCGATTCGGCGCCCCCTGGTGGTAGGGGAAGTTCGGCTCGCCGACGTAGTTGCCGAGGTAGAGATCGACCCAGCCGTCACCGTCGTAGTCGGCCCAGGAGGCGGCGGTCGTCGTGTGTGGGTCCTGGACCCCGGCGGCGCTGGTCACCTCGGTGAAGGTGCCGTCGCCGTTGTTCCGCATGAGGAAGTCGAGCGAGGCGCCCATCACGAAGAGGTCGGGGTCCCCGTCGTTGTCGTAGTCGGCCGCCGTGGCGCCCCAGGTCCGGCGTAGTCCGGCGAGGCCGGCGGCGGCGGCGACATCCGTGAACGAGCCGTTGCCGTTGTTCCGGAAGAGGCGGCAAGCCTGGCGGCCGTTGGTGACGAAGAGGTCGAGATCTCGATCTCCGTCGAAGTCGAAGAAGACGGAGCCCCCGTCCATGGTGTCGGGCAGCCCGGCCTGTTGGAGCGTCGTGCCGCTCGCGGCGGTCTGGTCCGAGAAGCTCTGGGCATACGCGCCTGCGGAGAGCGCGCAGAGGGCGAGGGGTAGGCGGGTGAGGCGCATGATTCGATCGCGGCTGGGGTGAGGAGGGACGGAGGGAGACGGACCTCGCTATGCGTCGGGGTGCGGCAGAAGTCTATCCCCGGTGCGAAGTCGGAGCGTCGGCTACGGGGAGAAGCGACGCGCGGGCTCTGGCTCAGGTTCCGTTCGGAAGCAGTCCGGGGAGGTTCGTGCGGAGGACGGAGGTGCCTGGCTCGACCGCGAGGACGCCTCGCGCGAGCGCTTCGAGGAGCCGCTGGAGACCCGGAGTGATCGCGGGGCCCTCGACCTCGGCGAGGCCGACGACGCACTCGGTCGCGCCGTTCGCCTCTCGGAGATGCAGGGCCAGCCAGTAGCGCCTCGTCCGGCCGTAGCTCTGGGAGCTCGCCTCGACCACGGCGCGGCGTCCGTCGGGGGCGACGTAGATCCCGCCGAGGGTCTGCGCGCCCTGCGGGTCGCGGAGCTCGCGTCGTTCGTGGGTCGCGGCGTAGCGGTGCAGGTCGATCGGTCCGGTGAGTACGGCGTGAGGCATGTGTGGTTCGGAGGGGGAAGCGCGGCTACACTTGGCGCCCTTTCGATTCGAGCGGTCAGGTGTCCGGAATGGAAGAAGCACGCAACCGAGCTCAGGAGGTCCGGCAGAAGCTGACCGAGCTCAAGGAGAGTCTTTGACTACACGCGCCACTCCCAACGCGCCCTGGAGATCCAGCGTGCTCAGGAGCGACCGGGTTTCTGGGAGGACTCGGAGCGCGCGAAGCAGCAGATCGGCGAGCTGAACCGCGCGATGGCGGTCGTCGGCCCGGTCGACGAGGTCGAGAAGGCGCTCGCCGACGTCGAAGCCACGCTGGAGCTCATGCAGGAAGCCGGCGGGGACGACTTCGCCAGCGAGCTCGCGGAGGCGCTGGCGCGGGTCGACGAGACCATCGCTCGCGTCGAATTCCAAGTGATGCTCGGCGGCAAGCACGACGCGCGGAACGCCTTCCTGGTCATCCAGGCCGGAGCCGGCGGAGTCGATGCGTGCGACTGGGCGGGCATCCTGCTGCGCATGTATCTGCGCTGGATCGACGAGCGCGGCTTCAAGGCCGAGAAGATCGACATGATGGAGGAGTCCGAGGGCGGGATCCGCTCCGCGACCATCCGCGTGATCGGGGAGTACGCCTACGGCTGGTTGAAGGCCGAGGTCGGCGTCCATCGCCTCGTGCGCATCTCGCCTTTCGACTCTCAGGCGCGCCGACAGACGTCGTTCGCCTCCGTCGACGTGACGCCCGAGTTCGATGACGAGATCGTGGTGAAGATCCAGGAGAAGGACCTGCGCATCGACACCTATCGCTCGGGTGGAGCCGGCGGTCAGCACGTGAACGTCACCGATTCGGCCGTGCGCATCACGCACCTGCCGACCGGCATCGTCGTCGCGTGCCAGAACGAGCGCTCGCAGCACAAGAACCGCGCGACGGCGATGAAGATGCTCCAGGCCAAGCTCTATCGCTTCGAAGAGGCGAAGCGCGAGGCCGAGCTCGCCGTGCTCTACGGCGAGAAGGGCGAGATCTCCTGGGGCAATCAGATCCGCTCGTACGTGATGCATCCCTACCAGCTCGTGAAGGACCACCGCACCGATTACGAGACGGGCAACATCCAAGGCGTGCTCGACGGCGAGCTGCTCGACGGATTCATGCAGGCCTACCTGCGCTCGCGGAAGCCCAGCACGTAACGAGGAAGCTCGAAGTGAAACGTCGTCGCGCTCTGCTCAGCGTCTCCGACAAGACCGGCATCGTGGATCTGGCTCGCGAGCTCGCGAGTCGCGGATTCGAAGTGCTCTCCACCGGCGGCACCCAGCGTCTGATCGCCCAGGCCGGCGTTCCGGTGACGGAAGTCGCGGCGGCGACGGGATTCCCCGAGATGATGGATGGGCGCGTGAAGACGCTGCACCCCATGATCCACGGCGGCATCCTGGCGCTCCGCGACGAGCCGGCTCACGTCGCCGCGATGCAGCAGCACGGCATCGCGCCGATCGACATCGTCGCGGTGAATCTCTATCCCTTCGAACGCACGGTGGCGCGCGGTGACGTCTCGCTCGAGGAGGCGATCGAGCAGATCGACATCGGCGGACCTTCGATGGTGCGCTCGGCGGCGAAGAACCACGCGCACGTCGCCGTCGTCGTCGATCCCGGAGACTATCCCGCGCTGATCGAAGCGCTCACCGTGCACGGCGAGATCCCCGCCGACCTGCGACGCCATCTCGCGCTGAAGGCCTTCCAGGCCACGGCGAGCTACGACGCCGCGATCTCGAGTTGGCTCGCGCAGCAGGAGGAGTTCGTCGAGACGGGCACCGTCTCGCCGCGGTGGCTCCTCGCGGGCGGAGCGGGGATGTCGCTGCGCTACGGAGAGAATCCGCATCAGCGAGCGGCGTTCTATCGCTGCACGGGAACGAACGAGGCCTCGATCGCCGGCGGCGAAGTGCTCGGCGGGAAGGAGCTCTCCTTCAACAACATCCTCGACCTCGACGCGGCCCTCGCGCTCGTGAAGGAGTTCGACGCGCCGGCCGCCGCGGTGATCAAGCACACCAACCCGTGCGGATGCGCGCTGGGCGCGAATCTCGCCGAGGCGATCTCGGCGGCGTGGGAGGGCGATCCGCTCTCCGCGTTCGGCTCCGTGATCGGGTTCAATCGCCCGCTCGACGTCGCGACCGCGGAGTTCCTCGTCTCGGACGGGCGCTTCGTCGAGTGCATCGTGGCGCCGGAGATCGATCCCGCGGCGCTAGAGATCCTGCGCGAACGACCGAAGTGGGGCCGCAACGTGCGCATCGTGCGCGTCGGCTCTTTCGATCCGCGCACTCGCGATGCGCGCGATCGCGACGTGAAGAAGATCGTCGGCGGCTTCCTGGTCCAGGATCGCGACCTGTTGATCGAGAACCCTTCCGATTGGAAGGTCGTCACGCAGCGCCGCCCAGATGTCGATGAGCTCGCCTCGGCAGCGTTTGCCTGGAGCGTCTGCAAGCACTTGAAGTCGAACGCGATCGCGCTCGCGCGCGGGCGCAGCTTGGTCGGCGCTGGAGCCGGGCAGATGAGCCGCGTCGACAGCGTCGAGATCGCCTGCAAGAAGGCCGGCGTGCGCGCGCGCGGTGCCGCGCTCGCCTCGGACGCGTTCTTCCCGTTCCCTGACGGAGTCGAAGCGGCTGCGGCGGCCGGTGTCGAGGTCTTCGTGCAGCCGGGCGGCTCTCGCAAGGACGACGAAGTGATCGCGGCCTGTGATCGCTTGGGCGTCGCGATGCTGCTGACGGATGTGCGGCACTTCCGGCACTGAATCGGCGACGAGACGCGCAGATTGCTCGGGAGCGCATCGCGGCCGACGGAGCGGACCCCCGCCTTCTTCTAGTGCGCGGAAAAGGGCGAGAGCCGCGGGCGAATCGCTTCGCTCGCGGCTCTCGCTCTGTCTGCGGCGGAGATCGGATGATCTCCGCTTGCAGTCCAAGTGGCGTTACTCGCCCCAGACGACCGTGGTCGACTTCGCGTAGATGCCGAGGACCGAGAGGGTCTTCGAATCGACGTGGTGGATCTTGGTGATGCCACCGTTGCTCATCGCGGTGTGGATCGAGGCATCGCCGAAGGCGACGCCGAGGATGCCGCTGGCTTCGGCGGTGCCGCTCTTCGAGCAGGCGACGCCGTTGTCGAACTCGCCCGACCACGGGTGCGGGCTGCCGTCGTTCATGGTGATCAGGAGGCCCTGAACCTGGGCGGGAGCGTGAAACAGGCAGCCGCCGAGGCTCACGAGCAGAACGAGAGCAGCGGCGATGGCGACCAGACGGGTCATGTTGGAACTCCTCTTCGGAACGGTGGATGTCGGAGCGAACTACTCGCCCCAGACGATGGTGGTCGACTTGGCGTAGAGACCGAGGACGGTGATCGTCCGGGTATCGACGTGATGGATCTGCGTCAAACCGCCGGCCTGCATGGCCGTGCGGATCGATGCGTCCCCGTAGGCAACGCCCAGAATGCCAGAAGCCTCGGCTCGGCCGGACTTGCTGGGCGCGACCGAGTTGTCGAACTCGGCGACCCAAGCGTGCGGGCCATGTACGTCCACGTCGAGGAACAAGCCTTCGACCTGGGTCGGCGCCGTCGTCAGGCATCCACCGGTCACCACCGCCGCCACGACCAGGGCGAAGGCGAGAACCGTTTTGGGCATACTGGACAACCTCCTACGCGAGGCGCACGGGGATCGGGGCCCCGGGCGGCCCGGAATCTTAGTGTTGGGGTCGTCGAGTGCCAGACTGCGATTGCCTAAAAAGCGCTTTTGGGCTAGCGGCATCCCGCCGCACGCAGGGGCCCGAAAGAGGCGATCGGGTTCCTTCGAGCGGCGTCGAATCCAGCTCTCCGGAGCTCCGAGGGGCCTAGTGGCCGGGCCCGAAGAAGGTTCGCACGCGGCTCGTCACCGCGCGCACGTCCTCGGTGATCTGACGGAGATTCGCGGCCGAGGTCGCGAGCTCCGAGAGCAGGTCGGCGAGGCCTCCGGCTCCATTCGGCGCCGCACCGGCGGCGAATTGCTCGAGCGACGCGGTCGTGCGCTCGACGGAGCGCGCGACGGCTTCCGCACGCGTCATTCCGTTCGCGTCCTTCGAGCCGAGCGCCGATTGCAGCTCGGCGGTGATCGAGCGCACCGAAGACGTCGCGGCCTCCACGTCGGCGAGCACGCGATCGAAGCTCGGGCTCGCGTCGCCCGGGATCACGCGCCCCTCTTCCCAGCCGCGGCCATCGGCGTCGCCGGCGATCGACAGCACGATGTCGCCGAGCAGGTTCGCCGTGCGCGCGCGAGCGCGACTCGCGGGCCCGAGCCATTGCAAGGGCTCCGCCGTGGCGCTGACTTCGCAGCGGATGAGGAAGCTCGCGCTCCCGCTCTCGACCTCGCGGCGGATCGAGCGCACCGTGCCGACGCGCACGCCGTCGATCTCCACCGGGTCGCCGATCTGCAGGCCGCTGCGCTCGGGCAAACGCGCGAGGATCGCGCGGGTCGAGCCGAGCAGGCGCGGATCCGCTCGCATCCACACGAACAAGGCGATGGCGAACGCCGCGAAGGCGACGAGCACGCCGCCGCCGAGGACGAGGTGATGACGAGGCGTGCCGTAGCTCACGGTGGAGTTCCCGGGGAGAAGCGGATGAGGGAGTCGGCGAAGAAGGCGCGCCCGAGAGGATGTTCCTGCAGCTCGCGCAGATCGCCTCGCAGTGCGACGCGCCCGGGTTCTTCCGGGCCGGCCTTGTGGAGGTAGATCACTTCATCGGCGAGGCGCACCACGCTGTCCAGGTCGTGCGTCGCGAGGATCGAGCTCAGACCCTGATCGCGCAACTCGAGGATCAAGCGGTCGATCGCCCGCGCGCGGGGCGGGTCGAGCCCGGCGGTCGGCTCGTCGTAGAGCATCACCTTGGGATCGAGGATCAACGCGCGAGCGATCGCGACGCGCTTGCGTTCGCCGCCGGAGAGGTCCGCTACCGGGCGCGCGAGGAGCTCCGGGGGCAGTCCGGCGCGTCGCGCGGCGATATTGGCGCGATTCTCGGCTTCATCGCGCGAGATGCGAGCACCGCGCTCGCGCCGATCGAGCGCCCACAGCAGGTTCTCGCGCACGCGCAGGTCGTCGAACAGCGCGTGGCTCTGGAAGACGTAGGCGAGCACGTGCCCACGCAGGCCCTCGCGGCGGATCTCGCGCTCGCCGAGGGTGTGCAGCGCGCGGCCGTCGAGAGAGATGGTGCCGCCTTGGATCGGCTCGAGCAGCGCGAGGGCTTTCAACACCGTGGTCTTGCCGCAACCCGAGGGGCCGACGAGGACCGTGATGCGCCCCGGCTCGGCGACGACATCGATGTCGCGCACGAGCTCGCGCTCCTCTCGGACCAGGGAGAGCGCGCGGGCCTCCAAGCGCGAGCCGCTCATGGATAGAGCCAGAGGAAGAAGCGCGTGAGCAAGACGTTCGCCACCAGGATCGAGAAGGACGCCGCGACGACGGCCGCTTTCGTGTCCTCGCCGACTTGGGCCGTGCCCTTCTTGCTGCGCAGTCCGGCGGCGCAGCCGATGCCGCCGATCAACAGACCGAACACGAGGGCCTTCGCGGCGCTCGTGAGCACGTCGCCCGCGCGGAGCTCGTCCATGCAGCGCGCGAAGAAGGTGTGCGGCAGCATGTCGAAGGTGCTGCACATCACCAGAGCTCCTCCGCAGAGCGTCAGCAGATCCGCGACGAGGGTCAGGACGACGCTGCCCAGCGCGACGGCGATCACGCGCGGAGCGATGAGCAGGGCTTCGGCGTCCAGGGAGAGCGCGCGCATCGCCGTGAGCTGCTCGGTGCGCTGCATCGCACCGATCTCGGCGGCGAGGCCGCTCGCGACACGACCGGAGAGCAGGAGCCCCGTGAAGATCGGGCCCAGGGTCTGCACCGTCGCGACCGTCAGCACCCCGACGGTGCGGATCTCGAGGTTGAACAGCGCGAGCTGATGGCCGAGCGAGAGTGCGAAGACGAAGCCGATGCAGGCGTTTCCGACGCCGACGAAGAGGAACGAGCGCACGATCTGGGTGTGCGTCTGGCGCAGGATCTCCAGCAGCGGGACCCTACGTGTCAGAGCGCAGCGCGCGGTCGCGACCAGCGGCGCGACGGCTTCCCCCGTCGCGCGCGCCGCGGCGGCGAAGAGCTGGCCCAGACGGCTCAGCACAGGCACGGTGGCGGCGGGCATCGATCGGCAGGTGACCTCCGGCGAGAGGTCGCCAGTCTAGCCCGGATCCGCCGAGGTCTTCGAGCGGCGTCGCCGTCCGTGCGAAGGAGAGCGCGATCGCGATTCGCGCCGCTCTCCTCGCGACTCAGTCGCCGATCAGGTCGCCGTGGCCGGCGCGGCGCAACCAATCGCGCACGACGGACGACGGCGTGAGGAGACCCATGTGCGGCACCACGGTGGGGAAGCTCCGGCCGTGCGTGTAGATCTTGGAGAAGATCCCGATCAGGTGGCGCGATTCCGCGGCGAAGACTCCACCGCCCGAGTTCCCGAAGTAGGAAGGCGCGCTGATCATCCAGAACGACTGGCCTTCGAGGCGATGGTCGCGCGAGAGGATCTCGCCGTGCGTCGGGATCGGGTCGTTGCCCAGCGGGCAGCCCACCGCGTACACGCCGGAGAATCGATCGGTCGCCTGCTCCTCCGCGGCGCTGGCGAAGGTCGCGAGGTGCGGCCAAGCCTCATTTCGCGCGACGACCAGCAAGGCTAGATCCAGCGCCTCTTCGTACACCAGGAGATCGGCGGTAGCGTCTTGCGAGCCGGAGGGGCCGTAGAAGGCCACCTTGATCTCGGCTCGGCGGTCGCCGCGCGCGTCCAGCAAGATGTCGCGCACGACGTGATAGCTGGTCAGCACGAAGTTGTTCCAGCGTTCCGCCTCGGAGCTGCGGCGCGTCGCGACCACGATGCCCGAGCCCACGGTGTTCGAGCCGCTGAGGCGGACGATGGGGCGCATCATCGCGCGCTCCATCGCGTCGCGATCGCGCTGCAGGAGGGTCTCGAAGCGGGCGAAGCGCGCCGAAGCTTCTTCGGCTCGCATGCGCCCTTCGCTGATCGAGCCGTCGAGCCTCGCGAGGCGCTGCTCGACCTCGGCCTTCGTCTCGAGGAGAGCGTCCTCGATGCGCTCGTCGAGTTGGTGCAGCTCCTCGCGGAGAGCGCCCGCGCCGAGGCGGGCGATCTCGTCCTGGGCGCGGCGCAGCTCGGAGCGGAGCTCGACGATCTCGGCGTCGAGGGCTCCGACTCGGTCGGAAAGGGAAGGCGCGCTCCCGGTGGAGGCGGCGACCTCCGCTCGAGGGGGGGACGTCCGATCCTCCCCTTCGGCACTCTTCGCGCTCGCCGCGGTCCAGCGCGTGGAGGCGCTGGCCAAGGTCTCGCGCACCTCGCGGCGGTGCGGCGGCGCGGGTTCCCAGAAAGGTACGGCGGCGAGCATCACCATGCCCACGCCCCAAACCGGCAGACTCCTCTTCAGCACCGCAACACTCCGGATGGCTCCTTGGGGGTCTCCTTCCTCCGAGGTCTTATCGGACGCGGTGCTCGCGGCGCGGACTTCTCCCCCTGTCAAGGAGCCGTGAAGAATGACCTAAATCATTTGCCAGCATAGGCTTGATGTTCTTTTCCGCCTGCTCTCCACAAGTTTTCCACAAGCTCGGGGAGGAGCTCTCCCGCGAAAGAGGCGCGGCCTCCGTCGCGCCGCGCGCCTGGACCCGGGGCAGGGGCTCGCGTATGAGGTGGGGTCCCATTCCGCCCCTCGAATTCACCGGACATGCCCTTCGCTTCCATCCCCGAGGCCCTCGAAGAGCTCCGCGCGGGGCGCATGATCGTGCTCGTCGACGATCCGCGTCGCGAGAACGAGGGCGACTTCGCCATGGCGGCCCAGTTCGTCACGGCGAAGGCCGTGAACTTCATGATCAACCAGGGGCGTGGGCTGGTCTGCCTGCCTCTGGAGTCGCAGCGCTGCGACGAGCTGGCCCTATTCCCCCAGGCTTCGGTCAACACCTCGCGCAACAAGACCGCGTTCACCGTGTCGATCGAGGCGGCCGAGGGGGTCAGCACCGGCATCTCGCCCGCTGATCGCGCGCACACGATCCGCACCGCGATCGACCCGCGAACGAAGCCCGAGGACCTGGCGCGCCCGGGCCACGTCTTCCCTCTGCGCGCTCGGGAGGGCGGAGTTCTCGTCCGTCCTGGGCACACCGAGGCCATCGTCGATCTCTGCCGCTTGGCGGGACTCGTTCCCGCGGGGGTGATCTGCGAGGTGATCCGCGAGGACGGCGAGATGGCGCGCGTGCCCGATCTCGAAGTCCTGGCCGAACAGCACGGCCTGAAGATCGTGCTGATCGAAGACCTGATCCACTATCGCCGACAGATGGAGCGGCTCGTGGAGCGGCGCGTTTCTACGCTCATCCAGACGCGCTTCGGACCGTTCTCGATCCACGTCTACGGGTCGAAGATCGACCGTCTGGAGCACGTCGCGCTCTCGAAGGGCATCGAGGATCCGAACGGCGACGGGCGCTTCCCCGTGCTGGAGGACCCGGTCGTGGTCCGAGTGCACTCCGAGTGCCTGACGGGCGATGTCTTTCACTCGCTCCTCTGCGATTGCGGCCCCCAGCTCGACACGGCGCTGGAGCGCATCGCGGCCTCGGAGCGCGGTGTCCTGCTCTACATGCGCCATCACGAGGGCCGCGGCATCGGCCTCGTGAACAAGCTGCGCGCCTACGAGCTCCAGCAGCGGGGTGGTCTCGACACCGTCGAGGCCAACGAGGCGCTCGGGCTGCCGCCGGACATGCGCGAGTACGGCCTCGGAGCGCAGATCCTCTACGACCTGGGGGTGCGGAAGATGCGCCTCCTCACCAACAACCCGAAGAAGCTCGGCGGCCTGCATGGCTATGGCCTCGCCATCGTCGAGCAGATCCCGATCGAGGTCGGGCTGAACCGCTTCAACCAGCGCTACCTGCGCACCAAGCGCGAAAAGCTCGGGCATTCTCTCCGTCTGGACGGCGGCGAGGGCGGCGAGTCTCCGGCGCCGCCCGCGGGCGCTGGCTCGGAAGCGGGTTCCTGATCCGAGCTCCGCGGACGAGGCACCGGCGATGCGCTATCCGGCCCTGGTGAGCCGCATTCTTGCTGCTTGCCGCTCGTTGGCCGCGCCTCGAGGATTTGAGCGGAAGAGCCCGCGGCCCGGCATGTCCCAGGCCGCGCCATGAGCTACTTCACGGGAGCAAGGCGTTTGCACGACCCTGGACCGAGCCGAGAGGTCGCCTCTCCTCGACCGCTGGCGAGCCCCGATCCGGGCGCGCCGTCGGCGCTGTCGCGTCCGTACGCGACGGCCGAGGACGTCGATCTCGTCCGCTTGGTCGTCGCGGGTTCCCAGCCGGCCTTCGAGGAGCTGGTCGAGCGCTACCAAGGCCGGATCTTCCGGCTGGTGTGCCGCTTCGTGACCGGCACGGCGGAGGTCGAGGACATCGTGCAGGATGTCTTCATCAAGGTGTACCGCCGGATCGAGACCTTCACCTTCCAGGCCTCGTTCTACACCTGGCTCTACCGCATCGCCGTGAACACCGCGAGCGATGCTCTGTCCAAACGCCGCCGCAGCCCCGTGCGCTCGGTGGAGGATCCCTCGATCTTCTCCGGCGAAGGGCCGGCGGTGCGGTCCCCGAAGGCCCCGGCCCGCGGCGAAGGCCCGCCCGAGGAGAACTTGATGGAGGAGGAGCTCCGCGAAGTGACGCGCAGCATCCTCGCCACGATCCCCGAGAAGTTCCGCACGGTGTTGATCCTGCGCGAGTACGAAGATCTCTCCTACGAGGAGATGGCCCAGGTGCTGGGCATCTCCATCGGCACCGTCGAGTCGCGGCTCTTCCGCGCCCGCGCGCGCTTCAAAGACAAGATGCTGCGCCAGTACCCCAGCTACTACGTCCGCTAGCCCCAGCGGTCAGGAACGAACCCATGTCCGACAAGCTCTCCGAGAAGCTCCTCCAGCGCTTCGTGGACGGCGAGGTCACCGAAGACCAGGATCGAGCGATCCGCCTCCACCTGCGCGAGGACGAGATCGAGCGCGCCCGTGTGCTCGATGCCCTCCGTACGCGCCACCTGCTCAGCGCTTCGGCGTCTCCCGTCCCTCCCGTCCCCGCCGGTTTTGCCGCGCGCGTCGCCCGCGAAGCCTTCTCCGCGGAGGCCCGCGCCGGCCACGAGTTCTCGCTCGCGCTGCCGTTCGTGCGGCGCCTCTCGTTCCTGGCGGTGGCCGCGGTCCTCTGCCTCGCCGTGCTCTGGCTCTTCGTCCGGCGCATCGAGGACTGGAGGGCCCAACCCGAGGTCGGGGCGAACCAGGTGCTCTCCGTGAAGGACTTCTCGAGCCCGCACGACTCATTCCTGCGTGCTCCGGAAGCGGAGCCGCAGGGCGAGCCGACCCGCTCCACTGCGCCTTGGGGCAACGAGAATGGGCCTCGGGCCAACGAGAATGGGCCTCGAGCGAACGAGAAGCCGGCACCGCAGGGCGAGCGTCGATGAAGGCGCTGCGCCCGCAGCCCACGGGGGAGATCCGGATCGAGGAGCTCGAGACCGTGCGGCGACCGGGGCTCTCCAGCCCTAATGCGGCGAGGCAATTGCGAGTCTGGATCGCGTTCCTCTGCCTGGCGTGGGGCTTCCTCGGGTTCCTCGGCGGCACCTGGTTCGGCAGTCGCCACGACGCGGGCTCGCGGGCGCGCGAGTGGTACGAAGACTACGCGGATCGCCTGACGGCGGACCTCGATCTCGATCCGGGGCAGCGCGCCCGACTGCTGGGCTACCTCAGCGACTACGACCGCCGGGAGCGCGAGCACCGCGCGGCGTACGCGTTGGCGATGGAGCGCGACCAACGAGAGCTTGCCTCGCTAGGCAACAGCATGTACAGGACCCTCCTCGAGGAGATCGTCGTCGAGGAACCCCAGCGCGAGCGCCTGCGCGCTCGACTGTCGGCTGGGGAGCAACGCTGAGCGCGCCGGCGAGGCGCGCCGCAGCAGGAATCACCCATTGAGGACGGCCGTCGCGCCAGGCGCGCGGTCCGGAACGCCATGGTCAAGGGCATCGGGATCGAGATCGAAGCCGAGGCGATTCGCGTAGCCGTCGTGGACGGCTCGCAGAAGCGCTTCGTGCTCACCGACTTCAAGAGCGTGCCGATCGAGCGCGAGGACTCGTCCGCCGAGGGCGCCGCAGCGGCGCCGAGCACGGCGGACATCACGCGCGCGATCAAGGCCGCGATGCGCGACGTGCGCGGCAAGCGCGAGAACTTGGGGCTCGCCGTCGATACGTCTCGCGCCGTGATCCGCGAGCATTCGCTGCCCTTCGCCGGCGACGAGCGCATCCGGCAGGTGCTGAAGTTCGAGATCGAGGGCAAGCTGCCGCAGATGGGGATCGACGACGTGATCGTCGATTACTACGTCATCGACGAGAGCGAGAACCAGAGCAAGCTGCTGGTCGCGGCCCTGCCCAAGAAGATCCTCGAGCCGCAGCTCCGCGCCGCTGCCGCGGCGGACTGCGATCCTCAGGTGGCCGGGCTCTCCGCGTTCGAGCTGTTCAACGCCGTCGCGGCGTGCGGCAAGGTCCCCGCGCAGGGGAACGCGGCCTTCGTACACGTCCTCGACGATCAGATCCTCTTCCTGCTGACCGAGGACGGCGCGTTGCGCCAGGTGCGGAGTCTGAAGGGCGGCGCCGGAACGCTCGGGCGCAACATCCGACGCGAGCTCGGTCCGGAGGCGACGCCGCCGAAGCTCTCCGTCCCGGCGGGCGCCGAAGATGCCGGGGTCGATGAAGACCTCCTCGTCCTCCAGGACGAAGCGCCGCCGACGATGGAGCTCGCGCGGGGCGAGGTCGGTCGCGATCTCGCGGAGCGCCAGTCGCGCGCGTTCCTCTCGCGCTTGACGCGCGATCTGCGCCGCACGGTCTTCTCCCTGCGTCTCCAGCGCAACACCCCCGTCTTCGTGTCAGGGCGCGTGAACGAGCTGCCCGGCTTCGTCGCCGAGATGTCGGCGATCTTCGGAGGCGAAGCGCGTTCCCTCGATCTCCTCGGGAGCCTCGAGCACTCGCTCGATCTGAGCGGCGGCGAGCTCCAGGATGCAGGTGATCGCCTGCCGATCGCCTTGGGCATGGCGCTGCACATGGTCGGCGCCGACTTCGTCGGCACGAACTTCCGCCAGGAAGAGCTCCGCTTTGCGCGCAGCTTCGACATCTTGAAGGTCCCGCTGGCGTTCGCGCTCTTCTTCCTCTTCCTCTTCCTCGCGCTGGAGAACGTGTACCTCTTCCGCGAGATCAACAAGAAGCTCGTGCCGGAGCAGCTCCACGAAGCCGAGCGCGCCGCGACGATCCTGATCGACGCGGATCTCGAGTACGCGGGGTACTCGACCGGGCGTCAGACGTCGCGCGATCGCTGGTACAGCCGCCTGAGCAGCCGCCTGGACCAGATCAAAGAGCACGGCAAGTCCGGCAAGCTGCCGGGTTGGCCCAAGATCGATCACATGGTCGTGAGGCCGGGGGTCGCGACCGACGATCCCCTGCGCATGGCGCAGGCTTGCAACACGGCCCTCCGCGACACCGTGAACAAGCTGCAAGAAGACATGGGAGGGGCCGGTGGCGCGGTCGGCTACTCCATGCCGCCTTCGACGCTGGATGCGCTGTGGAACGTCTTCGAGGCCTTCGATGCGGTGCAGAAGCAGAAGCAGGCGCGCCTCAAGATCGACTCCATCGATACGCGCCTGATCCCCGCTAGCCAGAAGGGCACGCAGGACGGCTTGGAGCTGCGGATGATCTTCGTCGTCTTCACCTCGGAAGTCGCCGAGGCCGCAGAGATCCGCACCCTGGTTCGGGAGAAGCTCGTCGAGCGCGGCGCCTTGGTCTCCGATGACTTCAAGATGGATTCGGCAGGCGACGCCGGCTACTTCTACGACTTGAAGGTCAACTTCACCCAGCCACCTCGTCGGCCCGACAACGCTCCCGCGGGAGAATGAGGTTCCATCCATGAAGAAGCTCTTTCGTCTCCTCTTCTCGGGGATGGACCTCTTCCGCTTCGCGGTGCTCCTCCTCGTCGTCGGCAACCTCGCGCTGGGCGGTGTGCTGTTCTCGCAGTGGCGCCAGAAGCAATCCCTGCTGGACCAGATCGCGAAGGACCAGACCGCGATCGACCAGATGGTCTTGCGCCATGATCGGCTCCGCGAGATGTTCTCGTACCTCCAGACCGACAAGCTCGCGGGCGAAGCGCGCAACGATCTCAGCGAGTTCGTCCTCAATGCCTGTCGCGCGGCCATGGTCCCCATGCCGAACCAGCTCAATAACTCTGGGGCCCAGGTCCGCAACGTGGGCACCGTCAAGGTGGTCGAGCGCACCATGGATATCGGCTGGAAGAACGAGGACATCGTCAATCGCCCTGTCGGCGACGGTCCTTGGCGCGATTCCGTGCGCGGCGGCTTCACGCAGAACGAGCTGCTGACCCTGCTCTACTACTTGGAGAAGAACAGCGAGCGCGTGAAGGTGCAGCAGATGTCGCTGAAGCCCTTCAAGGCCGCGCAGAGCGGCGGGCGCACGCAGACTCTGCAGCGCGAGGAGCCGAACGAGCACTGGCGCTGGGTGGCGCCGAAGCTGCTGATCGTGATGCGCAGCCTCGAGGGCTCCGGCACCGGCTAGCAGCCAGTTCAGCGCCGGTTCCTGCGCCTCGGCGAGACGCCCGATGCATCGTTCCCAGCCTCGAAGCGCCTCTTCAACAGGCTGCTAGAGCTCTCTGCGCCGAAGCCAGCTCGCGATCGCGTCTTCGACGAGATGGGCGCGCCGCGTGAAGAGGTGATCGCTGTCGGCGAGGACCTCCCAATCCACCGGCTGCGCGCAGCGCCGCGCAAAGCTCTCGAACTCGGGGGCGGGAACGAACTCGTCGCGATCGCCCAGGAGCAGCAGCTTCGGCTTCCTCGATCTCTCGAGGAAGCCGAAGTCGTATTTGCGGAGCGGCATGCCGACGCCGATCAGGAGATCGACGCGCGGATCTGCGACCCCGGCCTCGAGTCCGAAGCGCGAGCCGAAGGAGAAGCCCGCCATGACGACGCTCTTCGGCGCTCCTCCGGTGTGCTCGGCGCGCAGGAGATGCTCCAGCGCGGTCGCGGCATCCGCGCGTTCGCCGCGCCCTTCGTCGTGAACTCCGGCGCTCTGCCCGACCCCGCGGAAGTTGAAGCGCAGCGTCGCGTAACCCTCGCGGCGCAGCCCCTTGGCCATGCGATGAACCACCGTGGTGTTCATGGTCCCGCCGTGCAGCGGGTGCGGGTGGCAAACCACGGCCACGCGGCGGAACGGCGGCTCGTGCTCGCACTCGAGCAGGGCTTCGAGAGGGCCGGCGTCCCCGGCGAGGAAGAGCTCTTGGCGCATGAGTGGGTCGAACGCGGGAGTCGCGGCGTCGCGAGGGGCCGCGCGGCGTGCCATCATGCCGGGGAGCGTTCCTTCGCCGCGAGGGCGCGACCCGGAATGCCGTAGTTCTGGCGATGACCTCCACCGCACCTCCTGCAACACCCGTCGGGCCTCTGCGCGCGCTCGTCGAAGCCTGGCTCCGCGCCGACTTCTTCGGCGGCGCGGGGCAGCGCGGCTCGGGCGCGCCGCTCGTCACGGCGCTTGCGTTCCAGTCGTTCTGCTCGTCGATCTTCGCGATCCTGCTCTTCGGCGAGATGCCGGCGATCGACTTCTATCTGGCGACGCTCGCCTTCGCGGGGCTGCTAGTCGCCCTCACGGTGATGGGCGATCTCGGGGCCGTGCTGCGCGATGCGCGCCTCGCGCGCGTCGTCGCCGCGGCTCCGATCCCACCGAGCGTCTTCCTGCGCGCGCGCCTCGTGCACGCGGGGATCTATCTCGGTCTCGTCGCGACGGCGACCGCGCTCCCGCCCGCGATCCTGTCGCTGTGGGTGGGGGGCGGTCCTCACGCGGCGCTCGCGTATCTCCTCGCGGCGCTCCACCAAGCGGTCGTGCTGGGGCTCGCGATGGTCGCTCTCCAGACGCTGCGCCTCGGGAGCGGGCGCTGGACGGGCTGGATCCAGACGCTGCTCGTCCTCGCCTCGCTCCTGCTCTTCTTCCTCGGGCTGCGCTACCTGCCCGATCTGCCTGCGCTGCGCGCGCAGCACGAAGGCTGGTTCGCGTGGCTCCCGCCCGCTTGGTTCGCGGGAGAGATCCTGCTCGTCGCGCCGCCGCGCGAGGCCTTCGCGCACGCCGTCGCCTGGATGCTCCCCGGGTTGGGGATCACCGCGGGGCTCGTCGCGTGGGTGGCGCTGCGCGGCGCGCGCGGGCTGGCGAGCTCCGATGAGGCCGCCGTCGTGCAGCGCGCCACCCGCGCCTTCCTTCCGTGGCGTGCGCTCTGCGCGCCGCGCGCCTCGCGCACCGAGCTCGCCGCTTACGACTTCGCTCTCGAGCTGCTCTCCCGCGATCGCGAGTTTCGCCTGCGCGCCTACCCGCTCTTCGGGTTCCCTTTCGCGATGCTCGGGGCGGGTTTCCTCACCGATGCGCGCGAGGACCAAGGGCTCTACTTGAACCTCGTCCTCTACACGCTGAACGCCTATCTGCCCATCGTGCTCAGCTTCTTGGCGGTAAGTCCCCACTGGCGTGCGCGCTGGATCTTCCACGTCACGCCGCTCGACTCGCGGCAGGCGTTCGAGCGCGGCGTGATGCGCGCTCTCGTGGCGCACTTGCTGGTGCCGGTCTACCTCGGACTCGCGCTCGCCTACGCCTTCCTCCGTTCGCCGGCGGAAGCGCTCTGCCAAGTTCCCGTGGCGTTCCTCGTCGCTCTGCTGCTGCTGCCGCGCTCCTATCGCGGGGCCGTCGGTGCGGCGCCGTTCACGCATCCTCCCGATCGCATGCACGCCGTTGGCGGCGAAGGTGATCGCGCCGGGGTGAACGTCTTCGGGTTGGGCATCGCCCTCGCGATCGCGAGCCTGCCCGCCTACGAGTTCCTGAACGCACCTCTCGCCGCGCTGAGCGCGTTCGCCGTCCTCGCGCTCGCGGTGGGATTGGCTTGGCGCGTGCGCGAGCACTCGCCCTTCACCGTGCCTTCGGAGGAGGAGAGCGAATGAGCCAGGTGGAGCAGCCAGGCCGACCGGATGGGGAACCAGCTCGGCCGGAGGGCCGGCCAGGGCGACCCGCGGGGCGCGCGGCTCCCGATCGATCTCGAGCCAGTCTGCGGTCCGAGCTCCGCGCCATCCTCGCGGTCTACGTGTTCTCGGCGCTGCTGCCGTTGATCGCAGGATTCTCCTGCAGCAGCGAGAGGGAGCACCGCTTGCGACGGCGCGAGCAAGCGCCCGCGAGCGGGGCTCCCGAAGCCCCGCCGACGACGACTCCGGCCATCGGCGAGAAGCAGGGCTGAGCGGCCGGGGCGAGGGGCCTCGCTCCGGCCGCGCGCTTGCCTTCCGCGGAGGCTGCGCCTAGCGTGAGCGCCCTTCCTAGGAAACGGGAGGCGACCATGAGTCGCGCACTTCCGCCTTCGCCGGCCCGCGTGGAGCCCCGTCCGCGCGAGAACCAGATCGGGAACGCCGCTGCTCGCGACTCCGCCGTGAGCTGGGATCCGCTGCGCTCCACGGATCGCTATCGCTACGCGCTGGTCTACGACGAACGCTCGCGTTCGTTCGTACCTGCGCTCCCGCCGCCGGCAGAGTGAGCCCGACCGGGCGCTCCGGCCGTTGATCGCGACGAGGAACTCGGTCTCGCCCCCTAGGCTGTGCGCCCATCAGCGCAGGAGGTCGCGCAGCTCTTCCGCCAGCGGGCACTCGAGCTCCATCTCTCGATCGAGCTTCGGATGATGGAAGCGGAGCTTCCACGAGTGCAAGGCGTGGCGCGAGCAACCGAGGCGCTCGCGCTCCTCGTCCTTCAGGTCGCCGGCCAGGTGCCGCAAGAAGAGCTGTTCGTCCGCCCCGTAGATCTTGTCTCCGACGATCGGGTGTCCGATCGCGGCGAGGTGGACGCGGATCTGATGCTGTCGCCCCGTGCGCGGGTACGCGGCGATCAAGCTGCGGGTTCGTCCCCGCTCGAGCACTTCGTAGTGCGTGAGCGCGCTCTGGCCTTCGCCGCGAGCGCAGATCGCGATCTTCAGGCGCACGGCGGAGTTCTGCGCGGGAGCGAGAGGCAGGTCGATCTCGCCGCGATCCGCGGCGGGGCTGCCTTCGACGATCGCCAGATACGCCTTGGCGACGCGGCGTTGCTCGAACTGCTCTCCGAGCAGGTGGCGAACGTCGTCGTCCTTGCTCACGAGGAGCAGGCCGGAGGTCTCCCGGTCGAGTCGGTGCGCCAGCTTCGGAACGACGTCGCGCGCGGGATCCTCGGGGCGGCGATAGCGCTGATGCAGGAGGTTGATCAGGGTGTGGCCCTGATGCCGCCCCGCGGGATGGACCGTCAGCGGGGCGGGCTTGTCGAGCGCCACGATCCACTCGTCCTCGTAGAGGACGCGCAGCTCGCGGATCGGCGTCTCGTCGGCCGGCGCTGCGTGGACCTTCGGCTCGATGCGCACCTCGACGAAGAGGGGCGGGAAGAGCCGCGTCGCCGCGCGGGTGCACGGGGGGAGATCCGCAGCGCGCGCTCCAGGGGCGAGCAGGAACACCGCGCCTTCGCGGATCAGCTTCTGCACGCCGGTGCGGGAACGCCAGGGCAGGCGCTCGGATAGGAAGCGATCGAGGCGCTCACCGCGCGAGGCGTCGGGCACCTCGAAGTGCAGCTCGGTGAGCGGGCGGGAGTGATCCCGTTCGGATCGGCCTCGATCGCCGGCGCTCCCCGAGGAGGCGCTGGGACCGGAGGCAGGCGACACGATCAGTTGCGGCGGCGACGGCGCTGCGCCTTCTGGATGGTGCGCAGGCGCTCGCGCTTCTCGCGGCGGCGCTTGTCGCTCGGCTTCTCGAAGAAGGAGGACTTCTTCGCCAGGCGGAACACGCCGGAGAGGTTGCACTGGCGCTTGAAGCGCTTCAGAGCGGCTTCGAGCGACTCGTTGGGCCGGAGCTGGATACGGATCACGCGGAGTCCTTGGATCTCTTGGTGGGCTGAAAGTGGTTCGAGAGGCGCGCCGAAGGGGTCGCTCAGCGCCGGAGTGGAAAGCTCTCCGAGCGTGCGAACCCCCTCGCGCCATGAGTGCGCGGCCCCCGCCCGAACCGCCGCGAGTGCGCGCTGAGAGCTTGTCGATCCCTCGACAAGCTCCAGCTCCAACACCGTCAGGTGTTGGGCCAGCAGGCACCGAAGAGCCTGTCGGAGTCATTCTCCGAAAGGCTCTGAGCGGAGGGCGGAACACCGGCCGCATGCGACCCGCCGACGGTCTCCGAAGAGGATCCGAGGGACAGGGGCAAAACGGGGCGGAGAGTATGGGTATCCTCTGCGGCAGTGTCAATCGCCGCGGCGGCCGCCGCGCATCCCGAGGAACCTTGGTCGAGGTCCGCGCTTGGAGGAGCTGAGGGGCAGCATCGCCAGGTTCGTCTGGCAGGCTCCCGATCGGAGCTACGCGATCGCGCGCGTGGATCTCGAGTCGGGGGGCAGCGCGACCGTCGTCGGCGACCTCTCGGGGGTGCAGGAGGGCGAGGAGATCCGCGCGAAGGGCCAGTTCCAGGAGCACGCGAAGTTCGGCCGCCAGTTCCGAGCCGATTCCGTCGTGCCGACCGTCCCGCGCACGCTGCGCGGCGTTCGCCGCTACCTCGCCTCGGGGATGATCCCGGGCATCGGTCCCACCTTGGCCGAGCGCATCGTGGAAACGCTGGGGGAGAACGCGCTCCAGCGCCTGCGCGACGACCCGAGCGAGGCGCTGCGCGTCGAGGGCGTCGGCGAGAAGAAGGCGCGGGAGATCCAGGCCAAGCTCCGCGAGGTCGCCGATCTCGAGGAGGTGCAGATCTTCCTCCAGGGCTTGAACCTCGGGGCGGGTCTCGTGGGCCGCATCCTCCGCCGCTACGGCGCCGATGCGATCCGCAAGGTGAAGGAGGATCCGTATCGCCTCGCCGCCGAAGTCGAGGGGATCGGCTTCCGCATCGCCGATCGCGTCGCGTCCGAGCTGGGCATCAAGCCCGAGGACGCGCGGCGCACCCGCGCGGCGATCGTGTTCGTGCTGCAGGAGGCCTCCGCGCAAGGGCATTGCTTCTTGCCTACCGCCGAGCTCTCGCGACGCGCGATCGCGCTCCTCGGCGAGCGCACCGCCGCCGAGCTCGAGGCGGCGTTCGAAACCAGCGCGGAGAGCGGCGCGATCGCGTTGGATCGTCTCTCCCTCGACGCTTCCTCGAGCGAGCTCGTGGACGTCGCGTATCTCGAAACGCTGCATCGCTGCGAGCGCGCGGTCGCGCGCCAGCTCCGCGACTTCGCACGCCGCAAGGTGGCTCCGCTCCTCGCCGCCGAGCGCCTGCGCCAGCTCGCCGGCGGGCTCTCGATCGAGCTCGATCCGCGGCAGAGCGATGCGCTCGAGCTCCTCTCGCGCGAGCCGATCGCGGTCTTGACCGGCGGTCCCGGCGTCGGGAAGACGACGATCCTGCGCCTGCTGATCCTGGCTGCCGAGGAAGCGCAGCTGAGCTACGCGCTCGCCGCACCGACGGGCCGCGCCGCGCGGCGTCTCGCGGAGTCGACGGGCCGCGAAGCGAGCACGCTGCATCGGCTGCTCCGCTTCGAGCCCGTCCGCGGTCGCTTTCTCGCCGGTCCGAAGGAGCCGTTGGAGCAGCAGCTCGTCGTCGTCGACGAAGTTTCGATGACGGATCTCCAGCTGTTCTACAACCTCCTCCGCGCGCTGCGGCCCCCGACGCGCCTCGTCCTCGTCGGCGACGCGGATCAGCTCCCTTCCGTCGGCCCCGGCGCCGTGCTCCGCGATCTGGTGCGCTCCGCGTGCATCCCCACGGCCCGGCTCCAGCGCATCTTCCGGCAGGGCGCGGGCTCGCGCATCGTCTCCGGCGCGCACGCGGTGCTGAACGGCGAGATGCCGGAGTTCCCGCCGAAGGGCGTGCCGAGCGATCTCTTCCTCTGGCCCGCCGAGGGCGCGCAGGCGATCGCCGACGCGGTGTGCGAGCTCGCGAGCAAGCGCATCCCGGAGCGCTTCGGATTCGATCGGGCGAAGGACGTGCAGGTGCTCTCGCCGATGTACCGCGGCGCGTGTGGCGTCGATGAGCTGAACCGGCGCTTGCGCGAGCTCCTGAATCCCGTCGGACCTACGCTCGAGCGCGGCGGGAAGCTCTTCCGCGCCGCGGACAAGGTGATCCAGCTCCGCAACGACTACGACCGCGAGGTCTTCAACGGCGATGTCGGTCGCATCGCGGACGTCTCGCCCGAGAGCGGCACGGTCACGGTCGCCTTCGACGAACACGAGAAGGGGCTCGAGTATCGCGCAGGTGATCTCGACGATCTCGCGCCGGCCTACGCGATCACCGTGCATCGCGCCCAGGGCTCGGAATACCCCGTCGTGATCTTCCCCCTCGCTCCCGATCACACCGTGATGCTGAAGCGAAACCTCGTCTACACGGCGCTCACGCGCGGGCGGAAGCTGGTCGTGCTCGTCGGGCAGCGCGAGACGCTGCGCCGCGCGATCGCCAGCATCGACGGAGCGCAGCGCTTCACCGGGCTCGAGGGGCGTTTGCGCCACGCGCTCGGGGGCAGCGCATCCTCCGCGGTCGAGCCGAGCAGCGACCCCGATGACGAGGACCACGATCCCAGTCGGGGTTGAAGCTTCGTCGAGCCAGCCCTCGCGTTCGCGCCTCGCGCCGATGAATTCCGCGAGGCGCGTGGCCACCTACCGCCTCCGCGATCTCGCAGGCGCTTGCCCAGGAGTCGGCCAGGCCTTCCTCCAGCGCCGATCCAGCCGCCGACTCGAGACGCTCAGGACTTCAGCCGGCGCCCTTCGAGGTGCAGGATGTCCTCGGCGGTGAAGTAGCGGTCAGCGATATGTCGACCCGAGCTCAGGCCCTGCGGCGCCTGCGGGACGATCTCCGCGTCCTCGCGCCCTGGAGCTTCCCCGCCGCTGCCATCCCCGTTGCCGCCTTCTTCGCCATCGCTGGTGCGGCTCCGCCGTGCGGCCTTCAGCACGCCGCGCTTCGAGGTCTGGCAGAACTCCACCAGCTCGCGAACCAGCGTGTGATCCATGCGGAAGTCGCCGAGCAGGGCCTCCTGGAAGGAGCCCTCGTGACGGAAGATCTGGTGGAACGTGTCCTGCAAGGCGCGGCGATCGAGCGGCTCGATGCCCGCGCGGCGCAGGCCGACCAGATTCAGACCGAAGAGCTGGCAGGGGCGCGAGCCGACGGCCATGGAGAAGGGCGGGACGTCCTGGTTGATCGCGCTGAGCCCGCCGATCATCGCGAGGCGTCCGATGCGCGAGAACTGGTGCACGACCACGTTCCCCGAGATGAATGCGCGGGGGCCGGCCTCGACGTGACCCGCGAGCAGCGAGTTGTTGCAGACGACGACGCGGTCGGAGAGCTGGCAATGGTGGCCGATGTGCGCGTGCGCCATCAGGTAGCACTCGTTGCCGATGCGCGTCGGCACCTTGCTCTCGGTCGAGCGATTGATGTTCGAGAACTCGCGGATCACGTTCCGGTTCCCGATCACCAGCTCGGACGGTTGGCCATCGTAGGCGAGGACCTGCGGCGCGCCGCCGATCACGGCGTGGTGCCCGATCACGTTGTCCTCGCCCATCGTCGTGCCCGCCGCGATGATCGCGTGGGTGAGGATGCGGCAGCGCGCGCCGATGCGGGTGTTCGCCTCCACGATCGCATACGCGCCGATCTCGACGTCTTCCCCCAGCACGGCGTCGGGGTGGACGATGGCGGTCGGGTGGATCTTGCTCATCGGGGGGCGGGCGGGTGACGAAGGGATGCCCCGTCGAAGGAGGGCGGGGGCGGGCCCCAGCGGGTGGGGGCCGAGCCTCCGCGTGCGACGACCCGCGGTAGGGCGGTCGCTCGCGAAGACCGGACAAGACGGATAAAGCAAAGGCCTCGCCTCCTCGCTGTCAAGCCGGCGCGCCTGCGAGCACGCCTGCGACAAGGCGCCTCGACTCCGACTTCCTTGCAACGACTGGCCGGTCCTGGGAACCCGTCGGCCGCGCGTCGGAAGCCCGCTGGGTTTTCCTTCGCGCGATGGGGTGGAGGGTGCCTACACTCCCGCCCCCCGGAGCGGCCCGCAGGCCCTCTCGCACCTCTCGTCGCGCGTCGCGCTCCCCTCGGGCTCGCGTTGCGCGAGGCGATGGCGAGACCTGCGGGACCTCAGACCGTCTCGCGAACCGAGTGGGGCAGCGTGCCCGAGCGAGTCGCGGTCGCGTGGAGCGTTTGGAGGATTCGATGAAGCGGAGCACCGATCCCGTCGGGTGGAGCTCGTGCGGCACGCGCGCGCTGCGGCGCGCGGCTGCGTGGGTCTTCGCCGCGGGTTGCGTCGGCGTTGGGCTCGGGCACGCGTCTGCGGCGCCACAAGAGCCCTCGACCCCGCCGGCCGAGCCTGTTGCGACCCCGGTGGCTCCCGCCGCCGCCAAGCCGAACCTCTTCGTGCAGGGCGCGCGAGTGCTCACCGGACGAGGCGAGGAGCTCGCCGACGCGGACATCGCCATCTCCGGTGGGCGCATCCGCGGCGTCGGCGACTTCCAGCCTCCGGCGAACAGCGCGGCGAAGGTCATCGATGCGCGCGGCCTGACGATCGTGCCGGGCTTCGTCGACGCGGCGAGCGACCTCCTGCTCGAGGCCGAAGCCCGCGCCGGCCGCACCGGCGGGTCCGAGCTCGAGCTCGCGCTCTCCGTCGATCCCTTCGACGATCGACCGCGCCTCACGGCGCTCGCCGCGGGCGTGACCTCGATGGCGCTCGCGCGCGCCGCACAGACGGCCGAGCAGGGGCTCTCTGCGGTGCGCAAGCTGGCGTATCCCCCGCGCGAAGCGCATGCGGCCGTCGGCGGTAGCGCGCTGCACCTCCGCATCGGCCTCGGCCGGGACCGCGCCAGCAAGGAGCGCGACCTCCGCGGGCTGAGCTCCCTCTTCGAAGGCGCCGAGAAGTACCACGGCGAGCTGGAGAAGTACGCGAAGGAGCTGAAGGAGTACGAGGAGAAGAAGGCCGAGTACGACAAGAAGGTCGCGAAGGAGCGCGAGAAGGAGAAGGACAAGCCGGAGGCGGAGAAGTCGGCTTCGAAGGAGAAGGAGCCGAAGAAGCCCCGCGAGCCGAAAGAGGATCTCGGCAAAGCCGCGGTCTTCCGCGCTCTCCAGGGCGAATTGCCCGTCGTCCTCCACGTCGAGGACGAGCTCGATGTCGAGAACGCGCTCGAGCTGCGCCGCAAGTTCGGCCTGAAGCTCTCGCTGCGCGGGCTCTCCCGTGCGCGCGCCGCGGTGGACAGCATCGCGAAGGCCGGCGTTCCGGTCTTGCTCGAGATCGACGCCGTGTTGCCGAACCGGGAGCTCACGCGCACGCCCGCGGTGGCGCGCGACCTGGCCAAGGCGTTCGCGGAGGCCGGGGTCGATGTGGCCTACGTCTCCGGCTCGCGTGGCCGCGAGCTCGCGCCGCATCTCCTCGATCTCGCGGCCGAGGCCGTCTCGCGCGGAGTCTCGCGAGCCTCCGCGCTGCGTGCGATCACCTACGGTCCGGCCCGCGCCCTGGGGCTCGAGCGCAAGATCGGATCCATCGCCGAGGGCTGCGATGCCGACCTCGTCGCCTACGACGGCGACCCTTTCTCTTCCGCCGCGCGCGTGCGCTGGGTCATGGTCGATGGCGAGATCGTCTACGCCGCCGATCGCATCGAGGGGAGCGCGCAGCGATGACGAGCTTCGCAGAACTTCGCCGGTCCATCTCACGGCCGAGCCTCGCGCGTCGCGCGGCGTTGGGGCTGGGTTCCGCCCTCGCGTGCTCCGGCGCGTTGGCCTCCGCCCAGGAAGCGACCTTCGCCCTGCAAGCGAAGAAGGTCCTGACCGGAACCGGCGAGGCCATCGAATCCGGCGTCGTGCTCGTGGAGAACGGCAAGATCCGCGCCGTCGGCGCCGGCCTCGCCATTCCCGCGGGTTGGACCGTCCATCAGCACGACGGCGTCGTGATGCCGGGGTTGATCGATCTCGGCGCGACCTTGGGAGGCTCTGCCCTCCTGGAGAATCACGAGAGCCTGACGCCGGATCTTCGTGTGGCCGACGGCATCGATCTCTGGGATCCGAGCTACGCCGCGTGGCTGGCGGCCGGCGTGACCTCGGTCTACGTCATCCCGCCGACCGGCAGCGTCATCCCGGGCAGCGGCGCGGTGGTGAAGACCGCGGGCGCACCCGAGCAGCGCATCGTCTCGACGGACGCAGGCCTGGAGATCGGACTGAACTCCGGGGCGCGGCGGCGCGATCGCGCGCCGACCTCGGTGCAAGGCAGCGCGCTCGCGTTGCGCGACCTCTTCGGCCATCAGAGCCCCGCCGCCAGCGTGCAGCGCGCGAAGCGCGGGGAGCTCGCGGTGTTCGCGCACGCGGACAGCGCGGGCGAGGTGCGGCTCGCCGCACAGCTCGCCAACGAGCTCGGCTGGAAGGCTCGGATCGTCGGTCCGGCACTCCCGGATCAAGCGCTCGCGATCGTGCGCGGCGCGGCGATCCCGCTCGTGCTGCGCCCGCTCGATTACGGCGTCGATGAACGCACGCGTCGCTCTTATGGCGCGCTCGGTGCGACGGCGCATCCGATCGGCTTCGCTTCGTTGGCGCAGGGGGGCGGCGAACCTGGGCTGCGCCGGGGCGCGGCGCTCGCGGTGCGCGCGGGGCTGGATCCGGCGATCGCCGTGCGCGCGCTCACCGGCGGCGCTGCGGCGATGCTCGGACTTGAAGCGCGTCTCGGAACGCTCGCGCCCGGTCGCGACGCCGACTTGGTCTGGCTCGATGGCGATCCGCTCGATCTCGGCACGCGCATCGTCGCGGTGTTCGTCGACGGCAAGCGCGCGGATCGCGGCGCGGAGGGACGGTAGGCATGCTCGCGCTCTTCTCTCTCTGTCTCGCGGCGCTCGGCGCCGCTCTCCCGAACTCGGGGATCGAGCCGCCGGTGCAGGCCGCGCCGGACGAGCACCCCTGGCTGATCCAGGCCGGGACGGTGATCGACGCGAAGGGGCAACGCTTCGCGCCGGGCGCCGTGCTCGTGAAGGACGGCAAGATCCTCGCCGTCGGGACCGGACTCGTCGCAGCCAACGCCAAGGTCCGCGACTTCGGCGCGCACGCCGTGGTGACGCCGGGCCTGATCGAGGCGAACGCCGAGATCGAGTCGATCGATCGCGCCGAGGAAGGCGCCGAGATCACGCCGCGCCTGCGCCTCGCCGACGGACTCGATCCCGAGTCGCGCGCTTGGGCGGGGCTGCGCAGGAACGGCGTCACGAGTGCGTTCCTCTCCCCCGGCGGTCGGGCGGTGATCTCCGGTCGCGGCGCGGTCGTGAAGACCATGCCGACCGCGGATGAGCGCTGGATCCTCGATCCGGCGGGCGCGCTGAAGGCGACCATGGGACAAGAGCCGAGCGGGGGCAACATCGTCCCGCGCTTCGGCCGCCCGAACTCGATCTTCTATCGGCGCCCGACGACGCGCATGGGCGTCACGTGGGAGTTCCGCAAGGCCTTCTCCGATGCGCAGCTCTATGCCGCCGCGCGGAGCGCCGGCGGACCGCTCGATCCCGACGCGCAGGTGCTCGCCGATCTCATGGCCTCGAAGGGCGAGATCCGCATGCGCGCGCGCCTGCTGCAGGACATCCGCACGGCGATCCGCCTCGCGGAGGAGTTCGGGCTGCGGCTGGTGATCGAGGAAGGCATCGAGTCCTTCCGGAGCCCCGAGGAGATCCTCGCGGCGAAGGCGAAGCTGATCTACGGGCCGACGCTGTTCGAGCCGGCGGGCATCGTCTTCGGCTTCGGCTTCGCGACTGGCTCCGTGCGCCAGCAGGAAACGGATCGCAATTACCTCGCGACCCCCGCGCGCTTGCATGCCTCCGGCGTCGAGTTCGCGCTGGGCTCGGCGGACTACGCCGCGACCGATCGCGGCTTGGCGCACCAAGCGGCGATCGCGGTCCACTTCGGACTGCCCCGCGAAGTCGCGCTGCGCGCGTGCACCGTCGTGCCGGCGATGTGGCTGGGCATCGAGAAGCGCGTTGGAACCCTGGAGGTCGGCAAGGACGCCGATCTCGTCGTGTGGAGTGGCGAGCCCTTCGAGCTCGCGACTCGTCCCGTGGCGGTGATGGTCGACGGCGTGTTCGCCGACGCCCAGGAAGATTGAGCACGAGCAGGATCGCACCCATGTCGAAGAAGTTCCTCACTCTCTCCCTCCTCTCGCTCGTCGCTCCGCAGGCGGGGGCCTTCCAAGCTCCGGAGAAGCTCGCCATCACCGGCGCGAAGGTCATCACCGTCAGCGGTGAGACCTACGAGAAGGCCAACGTGTTGCTCGAGAACGGCCGCATCCAAGCGATCGGCAAGGACCTCGAGATCCCCTGGGACGCGAAGGTCATCGACGCCTCGGGCAAGGTCGTGATGCCCGGCCTCGTCGTCGCGCAGACCAACGAGGGGCTCGATCGGCCGAACGAGAACGTGCCGGTGACCCCGTTCCTCTCCGTCCTCGACGCGCTGAACCCCGTCGACGCGTTCTTCGAGGATTCGCTCCGCGAAGGGCACGCCACGATCCTCGTGATCCCGGGGAACGAGACGGTGATCGGCGGAACGGGCCGCGTGGTGAAGCCTCATGGCCTCACCGTCGAATCGATGACGGTGCGCGTCGATGGCGGCATGAAGATCGCTGCTTCGCCGCGCCGCGGTGTGAGCGCGATGGCGCACGTCGCCGAGCTGCGGAAGGCCTTCGTCGAATTCCGCGACGAGCTCGAGGTCGCGGCCGAGAAGAAGCTCGCGAGCGCGAAGAACGAGAAGAAGGCCGAAGCCCCGAGTGCCGCGGCCGGAAAAGCCGACGACAAGAAGGCCGACGAGAAGAAGCCCGAGGAGAAGAAGGGCGACGACAAGAAAGCCGCGGAGAAGCCGGCGCCGATCGATCCGCTGCAGGTGCTCGAGTGGAGGGACCTCACGCCGCGTCAGCGCGCCCTCTTCGAAGTGCTGAGCGGAAGGATGCCGGTCTTCCTCTGGTGCGAGCGCGCGATGGACGTCGCGCACGCGATCGAGATCGCGAAGTCGCAGGGCTTCCTCGCGCGCACCACGCTCGTGATCGGCGCCGAGTGCTGGAAGGCCGCCGATGAGATCAAGGCCGCCGGCCTCAGCGTGATCCTCCCGAGCGACTTCGTTCATCGCGAGATCGACCCGCTGACCGGCAAGGAGCGCGAGACCTCGTTGCCCAAGGTGTTCGCCGCGAAGGGGATCCCGTTCGCGCTGAACGCGACGAGCCGCGGCGCGCTCCTCGAGCGCAGCCTCCTCTTGCGTGCCGCGAGCGCGGTCGCCGCGGGGGTCGAGCCCGCCGTCGCGCTGCGCGCGATCACCTTGGAACCGGCGCGCATGCTCGGGCTCCAGGATTCGCACGGCAGCCTCGAGGTCGGCAAGGCCGGCACCCTGCTCGTGCTCTCGGGCGATCCCTTCCGCTCCGGCACGTGGGTCGAAGAAGTCGTGATCGATGGCGCGCACCTCTACTCACGCTCGAAGGACGATCGCCTGCAGCGCCTGACCGGCGACAGCAAGGACGGAGGCCGCTGATCCGATGAGGAGCCGACTTCGTCTGACCCGCGCCTGGATCGCAGCGCTCGCGCTCGCCGGTCTGGCTGTCGCGGAAGCGCGCACGGCGACGACGGGCGAGCTGATCGCCTATCGCGCTGCGGCGATCCATACGGGTGGGGTTCCCGAGCGCATCGAGAACGCCTATCTCGTCGTACGCGACGGCAAGATCATCGACATCGCCGCGCTGGCACCCGCGGGCGCTCGTGTCATCGATCTCGGAGCCGCCGTGATCGTGCCGGGTCTGGTCGCCGCGGACAGCTCGATCTCGAGCGCCGATGGCGAGATGCCGAACGCCGCCGGGGACTTGCGCACCGCGGGCGCTGACTTGCGCGCGATCGACGGCTTCGACTTCTTCGCCTCGCGCGAGGACCTGCTCGCCGCGGGCGTGACGACGGTGTACGTCGCGCCCGGTCGCAGCCGCTTGATCGGCGGCCGCGGCGCGGTGGTGAAGCTCGCCGGCGCGAGCCGCGACGCACGCATCCTGCGGGCCGAGTCGGACCTCTACGTGAACCTGAGTGCCGAGGCGCTGAATCCCCCCGGCATCTTCACTCCGCCGGTGCCTCCGACCGCCGACGAGCCGCTGCTCCCCGAGGAGCTGCAGTCGCCGCGTTCCACGCCGGGGATCTCGCTCGCGCTGCGCCGGCTGCTCGCCGACGCGCAGACCTACCGCGCGGCGCGACAGAAGCCCGCGGACCAGCGCCCGGCGTACGACGCGACGCTCGAGGCCGTGCTGACGCTCGCCGCGAGCGATGTGCGCCTGGTCGGCCGCAGCGCCGCCGAGATGGCGCGGGCGATCGCCGTGCAGCGCGAGTTCTTCGCCTCCGACTCGGGACGCCGGGTCGCGTTGAGCGGCGCGGTCGAGTCCACGCAGATGCTCGCTCACCTCGCGAGCGCCGGTCTGCCCGTGATCCTCGAAGTCGAGAGCCACCTCGGCCGCTTCGCCGGTGATCTCGAAGATCGCCCGGGCGAGCTCCGACGCGACGCGCGCAGCGCGGCTCGACTCGACGAGAAGGGGATCCGCTTCGCGTTGGTGCCGTCGCGGGAGACGCGCCTCGATCAGCTCCGTCAGCTCGCGGCCCTCGCGCAAGCCGGGGGCTTGAGCGAAGCCCGGGCCTTGCAATCGATCACTTCGAACGCCGCGCACATCTTGGGCGTCGGTGAGCGCGTGGGTTCGCTCGCCAGCGGACGCGACGCGGACTTCGCGGTGCTCAGCGCAGCGCCGTTCGCGTTGGGCTCTCAGGTGCTCGCGACCTACGTCGATGGCGAGCGCGCGTGGGCCCGGGCCGAGCGCGGACCGAAGGTCGTCGATTCGTTCGTGCTGCGCGCGGGTCGGATCCTCGATGGCCGAGGCACGACCTTCGTCGATGCCGAGCTGCTCGTCATCGACGGCCGGATCGCCGAGGTCGGCGCGCGTGTCGCGCGTCCCGTCGGCTGCCGCGTCATCGACTACGGTCCGAACGCGACGTTGACGCCGGGCTTCCTCGACGCGCGCTCGCGCTTCGGCTTCGCGGAGAACGAAGGTGGTTCCTTCGGTCCCGAGGACCAGGTCGTGAAGCTCCGCGAGCTCCACCCGTTCGGCGCCTACGAGCTCGCCTTGAGCGGTGTCACTACGCTCATCAGCTCGCCGCCGAAGGCCAGCCCCAAGGGCACGCCGATGTTCGCGGTGAAGCCGCTCATCTCCGAGGGCGCGCAGGACGACGCCGTCGTGCGCGAGCTGGTCGGCTTGCGCTTCGAGGTGAAGGGCGAGAATCGGCAGCGAGCGCTGGAATCGCTCGCGTCGCTCCTGAAGCGCGGCAAGGCCTATCACGAAGCATGGACGCAGTACGAAGCGGCCTACGCGAAGTGGAAGGCCGAGAGCGCTGCACAGCCGCCTGCGCCCGCTGCCGCTGTCGTCTCTCCCGCGAAGGTCGAGGAGAAGAAGCCCGAGGAGAAGAAGGCCGAAGAGAAGAAGCCCGAAGAGAAGAAGGACGAGGCCAAGAAGGAGGACGGCGCCGACGCCAAGGCGAAGCCCGATCTCCTGAGCGGCACCTGGGAAGGCGTCGCCGAGAAGGTCCCCGGCTACGGCACGGTGCCCTTCTCGATGAAGATCGAGTACGACGGCACCGAGGCGCACGGCGTCATCCGTCCGCAGGTCGCCCTGCTGGCGCCGATCCTCTTCGAGAAGGGGCGCTTCGACGGCAAGACCCTGACCGTCTCCTTCCAGTTCGAGAACATCCACATCGACCTCACCGCGGAGATCGCTGCCGAGGAGATGAAGGGCGTCGCGAAGGGGCCGAGCGGCAACGAGGCGCTCGTCATCGCGAAGCGCACGGAGCGCCCCGAGGCGCGCGTGCGCAACGTCTACCGTCCGCGCGCGGAGGTGAAGACCGCCGAGGTGGAGGAGAAAGGCGCGCCGAAGAAGCCGAAGCTCGAAGGCGATCTCGAGTGCTTCCGCCGCGCGTTCCGCGGCGAGCTCGCGATCGCGGTCGATGCCGATCGCCGCGACGAGATCGAAGCGGTGATCCGGTTGGTGCGCGGCGAGTACCAGCTCGGACTCGTGCTGCTCGAGCCGAAGGAATACGCGTTCGCCCGTGAGGCGATCGACGCGTTTCGTCCCGACGTGCTCTGGCAGGGCACGATCGTGAAGGTCGTGGATGGCGAGCTGCAGGTCCCCAGCGCCGAGCTCGCGCGCGCGGGTGTGCGCATCGGCTTCCAGAGCGCGAGCTCGACCGGTGGCCGCACGTTGCGCGAAGTGGTCGCCTGGGCGGTCCAGCACGGACTCTCGCCGCAGGATGCCCTCTCCGCCGTCACCTCTTGGCCCGCGGACATGTTCCACGTAGGCGATCGTGTCGGCTCCCTCCGCCGCGGCTGCGACGCCGACATCCTCGTCTTCTCCGGCGAGCCCTTCGCCTTGGGGACGGAGCTGCGCACGGTCTACCTGCGTGGCCGCCAAGTCGAGAAGGTCGAGAAGCGCTGGCAGTGATCGCCCGCGCTCCTCGGCCTCGATGACCTCTCGAGTTCCACCGCAAGCTGCTCGACCCTAGCGACCTCCGCACATGTTGAATCCCCTCTGCCTCGCGACCGCGCTCACCTTCTCCGCGGTGCTCGGCGGTGCCGGCGATCCGCCCGCCGAGGCACCGGCGGTCTTCGCCGTGCACGCCGATCGCATCTTCACCTGCGCCGACGGCCGCACCGTGAGCCTCGTCCGCGACGGCGTGATCGTGGTCGAAGGCAAGCGCATCCGCGCCGTCGGACCGCGCGCCGAGGTGCAGGTGCCCGCCGGCGTCGCCGTCGAGTCGCTCGGCGACGTGTGGGTCGTGCCGGGCTTCATCGAGCCTCACTGCCACATCGCCGGCACGATGGACATCAACGACATGAGCCACAACGCGAACCCCGAGCTTCGCGTGCTCGAGTCGATCGTGCCGAAGAACCCGAACGTCAAGAAGGCGCTCGCCGGTGGCGTGACCGCGGGGCTCTATATCCCCGGCTCCGGCACGAACATGAGCGGCTTCGGGACGATCTTCAAAATGCACGGGACCACGCTCGACGAGGTGGTGGTGCGTCAGCCCGGCGCTCTGAAGATCGCGCAGGCGGGGAACCCCGAGCGCTCGGCCGGCGACATCGGCGCGGGACGCATGGGCATGAACTGGCTCATCCGCTGGACGCTCGAGCGCGGACGCGCGGCGAAGGACGCGAAGGCCGCGGGCCAGCCCGTGCCGGCCGATCTGCAGAACTTGGTGAAGCTCTGGGACGAGAACGTCCCCGTGCTCGTGCACACGCAGATCTTCCAGGTCGTGCAAGCCACGATCCGCATGAAGGACGAGACGGGCCTCAAGATCTCGATCGGCCACGGCACCTTCGATGCGTTCCTGAACGGCCCGCTCGCCGCCGAGCGCGGGATCCCGGTGCTGCTCGGACCGCGCCAGATCCACTTCGATCGCCGCGAAGGGCGCATCTACGGCTGCGCGGCGGAGTACTGGAAGCGCGGTGTCGAGGACATCGGCTCCAATACCGATTCGCCCGTCGTGCCTCAGGAAGAGCTGCCGTATCAGGCGGCGATGGCCGTGCGTCACGGCCTCGGCGATCACAAGAGCATCCCCGGCCTCACTTGCGTCGTCGCCCGCGCCCTCGGCGTCTTCGAGCGCATCGGCTCGATCAGCGCCGGCAAGGACGCCGACTTCGTCGTCTGGACCGGCGATCCCATCGATCCGCGCTCGGTCGTGTTGCGCTCCTACGTGAACGGTCAGCTCGCCTACGACGCCGCGCGCGACGGGCGGCGCTTCTGAGCGGCGTTCACTCGTGCTCTCCTCGATGAAGCCTCTCGCCGCGATCCTCGCCTGCGCGCTCGCCAGCGCTTCGCTCCACGCGAGCGATCCGCTGTACGTGCGCGTCGCGAAGGCGCTCACGATGCGCGGTCGCCCGGTCGATCATGCGGTGATCGCGATCGAGGGCGGCAAGATCGTTCGCATCGGCAAGGACGTGCCGATCCCGGTCGGCGCGCGCGTCCTCGATCACTCCTCTTCGTGGGCGTGCCCGGGCTTCATCGACCTGCACTCGCACATCTGGAGCGAGGGCGACATCAACGAGATGGGGCATCCGCTGAACCCGGAGCTCCGCACGCTGGATGCGCTCGTGCTGTGGTCGGACGCGATGCGCCGAGCGAGCGCCTCAGGCGTCACCACGGTGCTCTCGATCTCCGGCAGCGGGACCAATTTCTCCTCCTTCGGCACGCTGCTGAAGGTGAAGCCGGTGCGGCGCCTCGAAGACGCGATCGTGATGCAGCCCGGCGCGATGAAGGTCGCGCAGGACTGGAATCCCGAGCGCCGCGGCGGCGACCTCGGCGCCTCCCGCATGGGCATGAGCTACGGGATGCGCTGGATGAACGATCGCGCGCTCGCGCACGCCGCGGCGGTGCGCGCGGGCGGTCCCGGTGACAAGGAGCTCGACAATCTCGCCGCGCTGCTCGAGGGAGAGATCCCCGTGCTCATCCATACCGCGAGCGCTCGCGGGGTGATGAACACCGTGCGCATGTGGCACGACGAGTACCCGACGCGCATGGTGCTCTCGCACGGCTGCTTCGACGGCTGGCGCGGCGCGGCCTACGCCGCCGCGCGCGATGTCGCGATCAACAACGGGCCGCGCATGTTCGAGTTCTCGCGCGTGGACGGGCGCATGCACGGCATCTGCGCCGAGTTCGCCCGCGCGGGTGTGCGCCGGCTCTCGGTGAACACCGATTCGCCCGTCGTGCCGCAGCACGAGCTCGCGTTCCAGGCCTCGATGGCCGCGTGGCTCGGGCTGCCGGACTACGACGCGCTCGAAGCGCTGACCTACTGGCCCGCCGAAGCGCTCGGCGTGGACCACCGCCTGGGCTCGCTGGAGCCGGGCAAGGACGCCGACCTCGTGATCACTTCCGGCTCGCCGCTCGACGTGCGCGCTGCCGTGGAGCTGGTGATCGTGGACGGAGAGATCGTGTTCGACCGCCGCCGTGACGGCGAGCGGCCTTGAGGATGGTGAGAACGCATGGCCATGTCATTCCGCCCTTCGAGCCGGCGCGCTTCTGCGAGTAGCCGTGCGGCGCTCGCGGCGCTCTTCGCCGCGGCGCCCACCGGCTTCGCCGCCGAGCGTCCCGACGATGTCTGGGTGATCCGCTGCGGCCGCATCGAGACCGGCACCGGCGAGGTCATCGAGCGCGGGGCGATCCTCGTCGAGCACGGCGTGATCAAGGCGGTCGGCCTCGACATCGAAGCCCCGCTCGGCGCGCGCGAGATCGATGCGCGACGCTTCACCGTCGTGCCGGGGTTCGTTCATCCCACCTCGGGGATCGGCCAGGATCGCCAGCGCTCCTCGGGGAACCAGGCCGAGCAGCGCGCGCATACTTCGTTCTACCCGTACTACGAGGCGTTCCACGACGCGCTCGAGCAGGGCTTCACGACCATGGCTCTCCAGCCTGCGTCGCAGGGGTGGCTCGGCATCGCGGGGCTGAGCGCGATCGTGCAGCCGACGGGCGACGACGGGAAGAAGAGCGCCGGAGCCGCGCTGCTCGAGCAAGACGTCCAGCTCGTGTTCACGATGAACTCGAACCAACAGGACAAGGATCTCCTCCGCAAGAGCCTCGAGAAGGTCGACGAGGCCGTCGCGAAGTACGACGAAGCGTTGAAGAAGTGGGAGGAGAAGCAGAAGAAGGCGAAGGAGAAGAAGGAAGAGCCGAAGAAGGAGGAGCCCAAGAAGGAAGAGGAGAAGAAGGAAGGCGAGGCTCCGAAGGAAGAAGCGAAGAAGGAAGAGCCGAAGAAGGACGAGAAGAAGGAAGAGGTCTTCGAGGCTCCGAAGGTCGACGACAAGACCAGCACGCTCTGGGGCTGGGTGAAGGGCTCGTATCCCGCGCTCGTGCGCATGAACCGCGCCGCCGATTACCTGCATTGGCTCGAGGTCGTGAAGGAGCGGAAGCTCCGCGTGGCCTTCGAGCTCGAGGGCGCCGACACCTACTTGGTCGCGGATCGCTTCGGCAAGGCCGGAGCGATCGTGCTGCTCGACCCGCAGGTCGTGACCTACCCGCTGACCAGTGAGCGCCTGAACCTACCCGCCTTCTTCGAGCGTGCCGGAGCCACGGTCGGCTTCGTGCCCTCGCGGCGTTTCGAGGAGCATCGGCATCGCGTGGCGCAGGTCGTGAAGGCCGGGTTCCCGCGCGAGAAGGCCATCGCGGCCATGACCGCGATCCCCGCGGCTTCGCTCGGCATCGACGATCGCTACGGTTCGATCCAGCCCGGACGCTTCGCAGACCTCGTGTTCTTCGACGGCGATCCCTTCGAAGTCGGCAGCCAGGTGCGTAAGGTGATGATCCGCGGAACGATGAAGTTCGAGAGCGAGAAGGAAGCCCAGCGATGAAGAAGCTCTTCGATCTGCGCGGCGCGCACGCGCTGTTGCTCGGCTCGTTCGTCGGGGCGTTCGCGCTGTTCCCCGCGCGGGCTCAAGAGGGCGGCGCGCAGGAGCCGCCCGCGGAAGGCCAAGGCGCGCAGCAGGCGGAAGAGGGCTCCGAGGCGGAAGCCGATGGCGAGCTCGTCGCGCTGCAGGGTGGCGATGTCTACACGGTGACCGAGGGCGTCTTACGCGGCGCCACCGTGCTGATCCGCGGCAAGAAGATCTCGCGCATCGGTCATGGCATCGCGCTGCCGACGGGAACCAAGGTCTACGACGTGAGCGGGCTCAGGGTGTACCCGGGGCTCGTGGCGCTCGATTCCCGCGGCCTGCTGGGTTCTGCGGGCAAGATCGAGGACACGGCGGATCCCTTCAACTACCAGATGACGCTCGCGCTCTCCGCCGGCGTCACGAGCGCGCGCCAGGGCAGCGCGGTCGTGAAGCTGACCCGCGGCGACTTGGAGGGCATGGTGCTCCGCGACAACGTCGGAGTCTCGCTCTCCAGCGGTACGAACAGCTACGGCTCGGGCTTTCAGCAGCGCGAGTCCGTGCGGGCCGCGCTGCGCAAGGCCGCCGCGTACGTGAAGTCCTTCGACGAGTGGGCCGAGCGCCAGGCGAAGAAGATCAACGACAAGGACAAGGCGCCGTCGAGCGCCGGCGTGAACAAAGACTTCGTGAAGCTGCTGCGCCATCAGGAGCAGGCCTTCGCGAACGTAGAGGACGCCGCGAGTCTGCGGGCCTATGCGCGCCTCGCCCAGGAGTTCGGATTCCACCTGGTGATCGAGGGCTGCTCCGAGGGCTGGACGCTTGCGGACGAGCTCGGTCGCGCGGGTGTGACCGCCGTCGTGACGCCGCGCAACACCTTCCGCGAGCCGAGTGAAGAGCTGCTGCGACCGAACGGCTACTCGATCGAGAACGCCGGCAAGCTCTATCGCGCGGGTGTCGACGTCTGCGTGGCGCCGCTCTCCGGCGGCATCGGTCTCGGCGGCATCGCCGGTCGCGACCTGCTGAACCTCACGATGGAAGCGGCCTTCGCGATCCGCGGTGGTCTGCCGGCGGACGCAGCGCTCGAAGCGATGACCATCGGCGCGGCCCGCCTTCTCGGCGTCGATGAGCGCGTGGGCTCTCTCGAGCGCGGCAAGGACGCGGACGTGATCGTGCTCGATGGCGATCTGTTCGATTACCGCAGCTTCGTCCAGTACGCATTCGTCGACGGGAAGCTGCGCTACGAGAAGAACGCCGAGACCTTCTTCTCGCACATCCGCCCGGTCGAGCGACCTGCTCCTGCGGTCGTCGAAGCGAAGCAATGATCGCGCGCGCGAGCCAAGAGCAGCGCTGAACGAAAAGAAGGGACGCCTCGGTCGGGGAAGACCGAGACGTCCCTGGCGATGTCCGCGGGAAGCGCTGCCGCGGGCACCGCGGAGCGAGCTCGTTCTCAGGGTCGGGGTGGGCCCGTCTCCGATCCCGGCAGGCTCTGCCGGGGGGCGGGGAGAGACGGGCAAGAGCTCGCTCCGTGGACCGCACTCGCGCGGGGAGTGCGACCTGCGGTCCGGAGGAGAGAGAGGAGAGAGAAGGACATCGAGGGAGGTTGCTGCGGGAGGTCTGCGGATCGAGCGAAGCTGTCGTGGGGAGAACCGATGTCGAGCGCGCTTGAGCGAGCGGCCCGACGTCCTCCACTTCGCAGATTCGCTGCCAACTCCCGCTCGGGTCTCGCTCCTGCCCCGCGAAGTCCGCGGAAGTGCTGGCTCCCCCTCGAGTTCCGCACGGATCGGAATCGCGAGCCTACCCATGTCGACCCGATGGCGCTGCGGTCCCGGTGCGCTGGTTGTCGATCGCTTTCGACGATCGCGTCGACTTTCCGCGACGCGGACGGTCCCAAGCTTCCAACGCCGCCTTCGGCGCGGTATCTCCTCTCCGGCGCGCGTCGCGCCGCGAGCTCAACGCCCCATGATCCTCCGCGAGTTCATCAAGGTCCTCGGCACCAACCGCCGCGAAGGTCGCAACCTGACCTGCGAAGAGGCCGAGACCGCCTTCGCCCGCATCCTCGAAGGCGAAGGCAGCGACGTCCAAGTCGGCGCGTTCCTGATGGCCATGCGATGGAAGGGCGAGACCGTCGACGAGCTCGTCGGCTTCACCCGCGCGGCGCGCGCGATGGCCAAGATCCCGAGCACCTTCCTCCCGGATGCCGTCGCGATCGGTTCGCCTCACGATGGGAAGCGCGGCTCGCCCCCGTTGAACGGGCCGGCAGGGATCGTCGCCGCGGCTTGTGGCGTTCCCCTGCTACAGGTCACCGATCCGGCTCCGCCCGGCAGCGGTCGACTCACGTCGGCCGACATGCTGCGCGCCCTCGGCGCCGGCTGGTGCGACTGCCCCGAGCACGCCGAAGGGCAATGGAACGGGCTCGGCTACGTGGCGCTCTCGGCACGGGCTCTCCTGCCCGGACTGGATCGCCTGAGGCTCGTGCGCTCGGAGCTCGGCGTGCGTGTCGCCGTTCACACGATCGAGAAGCTGATCCTGCCGCGCTCCGCGGCAGCGGTGGTGGGGGTGCACAAGGGGCCGAACCTCGGACTCGCGGCGGAGGTGCTCCACCAGCTGGGACATGAGCGCGGCTTCGTCGTGCAAGGCGTCGAAGGCGGCACCGATCCGTTCGTCAGCCAGACCACCCAGCGCGTCGAGATCGATGGCGGTCGCCTCATCCATTCGCCGATGGTGCCCTCGGACTACGGCGTCGACGAGGCCGAAGAACCGCAGCTCGAAGTCGCCGACGCGGCGGCGGCGGCGCGGCTCGCGGAGGCCCTGCTCGAGGGGCGCGAGTTCGGCCCGGCTCGCTCGGCGATGCTCCTCGGCGCAGCGCAGCTCCTCGTCGCCGGTCGCCGTGCGAGCTCTCTCGCCGACGGCGTCGACCGAGCGCGCGTCGCCGTGGATCGCGGGGAAGCTCGCGCGAAGCTCCAGGAGCTCCGACGCGCATTTCGCACGGGAGCGTGACGAAGCGCTTAGGGCGGTGGGTGTGAGACCGCGAACCCCAAGCTCTCGTAGTGCGTGAAGTGGCCCGAACGAGGGGTTGGCGCTCTCGCTCCCGTCTAGCACCCCGAGGCCCCGGTGAGGTAGAAGCGCCACTTGCCAAACCACCTCGCCGCGGCTGTTCGCCCTTCGGGTCGCGGCAGTCGGGTGGCCCGCTTCCGTCCTCAGGAACGCACCGATGTCCAGACTTCCCCAGCTCACTCTCTCAGCCCTGATCCTGGGCCTCGCCGGAACTGCCGCCGGCCAGGAGTTCAAAGACACTCTGCGAGAGGTCTTCAAGGACCTGACCCCCGAACAGATCGAGAAGCTCGAGCGCTCGCTGCGCGATGAGTTCACTCGCAAAGAGGGGCTTCGCACCACCGCCGGCGATGAGCTCGATGCCGAGCTGAGCGCGCTGCGCGCCGCTCTCGCGGCCGAGCCCGAAGGCGGCGCCAAGCTCTCGACCGGTCCCGGCAAGGGCATCACGATCCTCTCCGGCGACGAGAACTTCTCGCTGAACCTGGGCGCCCAGATCCAGATCCAGGCCAGCTACACCGACCTCGACAACAATCGGGTCGGTCACGGCGCGCCGCCGATCCCGCCCTTCCCGGCGGGCACGACTTACGGCGGTAACCAGGACACGTCGAACTGGGCCGTGCGCCGCGCGCGCATCCTGATGCAGGGTCACGCGTTCGATCCCAAGTTCACTTACAAGCTGCAGTTCGAGGCCTCGAACGGCGGCCAGATCGACCAGACCGCGCCGGACAACAACGTCGGCCTGCTCGATGCGTGGGTGAACTACGAGTTCGACCCGGTCCTGAACGTCGCCGCCGGCCAGATGAAGTCGCCGTTCGGCTTGCAGCAGAACCACCTCTCGTGGCGTCTGCAGACCGTCGAGCGCTCGCAGGCCAGCAACTTCTTCGCTCCGCCTCCGCGCCAGATCGGCGGGATGATCTGGGGCCTCTTCGGCGAGCCCGATGCCCCGGTGATCGAGTACGCGGTCGGCGCGTTCAACGGCGAAGGGGTCGGCGTCGCGAACGACGAGCCCGGTCAGCAGTTCGTCGCTGCTGTGCGCCTCGAGCCTTTCGGCGAAGAGGATCGCAAGAAGCTCGCGCCCACCTGGATGCAGTCGGAAGGCGATCCGATGCACCTCGAGGATCCCTACCTCATGATCGGTGGTGGCGGCAGCTACGACTCCGACGACACCAACGCGCAGACTTCGGGCCGCGGTGTGGATCTCTCGAGAGCCAACATCGAAGGCCAGTTCAAGATGATGGGCTTCAGCCTCCAGGGTGAATACTTCTGGGAGTGGTGGAATCCCGAAGATGGCACGACGCGCCTGAACAAGGGCTACTACGGCCAGCTCGGCTACTTCATCCTGCCCTCGGAGTTCGAAGTCTACGGTCGCTACGACCACATCGACATCAGCCGTACCGCCCTCTCCTCGCAGTACTACGGCGCGAACCCGACCTACGAGATCGACGAGTACACCCTCGGCTTCGGCTACTTCTTCAGCCCGGACAATCCGCACGCCTGGAAGATCCAAGCGGAGTACGTCTACCGCCAGTCCGAAGCCCTGGGCGCTACGCTCGACTTCGACGACCAGATCTTCCGCGCGATGCTGACCTTCGTCCTCTAGACGAAGCGCGCATCCTGCACAGACGCGAGGTCCGTCGCTCTCATGGAGCGACGGACCTCGCTGTCTTTTCCGCGAACGGTGCATCGCATATCCTCTCCGCCGTCGCGCGCCCGTAGCTCAGAAGGATAGAGCGGTGGTTTCCTAAACCGCAGGTCGCAGGTTCGATTCCTGCCGGGCGCAATCTCCTCCGGATACCGGTCTCCGCCTCTCCGAGAGAGCCGCACCGCCACGCGCACTCACGCGCACCGATCTTCCGCAGCCGGCCAAGGATCGGGCGTTGCGACGAACGAGCGCTCGCGTGCGAAGAGGACGTTCCATCGAGCCCG
>JAEUHW010000270.1 GCA_016793245.1 Planctomycetota bacterium | reverse complement strand
GAGCCGGCGCGCTCCTGGAGACCGCGACCGAGGCCCTGAGCTCGCGCGATGACGCGACGGCGGACTCGGTGCGCGCGCTGGGTTCCCTCGCGGTGCTCGCGAAGGCGCGCGGGGAGCTCGTGCGCGCGGAGGAGTTCTATCTCCGCGCGATCGAGCGCGCCGAGAGCGCGAGCGACCTCGACCCGATCACGCGCGAGCTCCAGCGCTCCAACTACGCGAGCTTTCTCGTGGAGATCGGGCGCGCCGAGGAGGCGTTGCCCCTGCTCGCCTCCGTGCGTGCTCGCTACGCGGACCTCGAGCGCGAGGGACGCGGCCCACGTGGAGGCGACGTCGTCCTACCTGCGCTCGCCGCGATGCACGAAGGCAACGCGCTGCTCGCGTTGAATAAGCCCGCGGAGGCGGTGCCGCTGCTGGAAGACGCGCTCGAAGTGCAAGAGCGCTTGCTCGGCCCGGAGCACTCGCATGCGCTCGCGACGCGCAACGCGCTCGCGATGGCGGCCAAGGCCAGCGGGGAGCTCGAGAAGGCGCGCAGCGCGTACGAGCGCGCGATCGAGATCCTGCGCGCCGACGTCGGACTGCGCCACGCCAGCACGCTCACCGTGATGAACAACCTGGCGACGCTGGAGGTGCAGGCGAAGGCGCTCCCGCGTGCGCTGGCGCTCTACGAAGAGCTCCTGCGTGCCGCCCCGGCGGTCTTCCCGGCGGAGCATCTCAGCCTCGCCAGCTTCCGCCTGCAGTATGGCAACGCGCTCGGGCGCGTCGGTCGCTATGCCGAGTGCGAGCGCGAGACCCTCGCGGGGCTCGCGGTCTACCGCGCGCAGCTCGGCGACGAGCACGCCTGGACGAAGGAGCGCTTGGAGTACTTGAAGCGCATGTACAAGGCGTGGGGCAAACCGGAGCTCGCGCAGCGCGTCGAGGAAGGCACCTGGCCCGAGCCACCCGCTCTCCCCGGCGGCCCGACCTCACCCGGTCGCTGACCGCTCGTAACCGAACGCACAGTGCCAGAGCGCGGCCTCAACGGCGTCCGCCGTTGGAACAATCCGGAGAAAATTGCTCTGGCACCGCTCGTTCGGTTTGACTGGGGCCCTGCCCAGGAGGATCCCCATGCATCGACTCATCCTCTCTTCCGTCATCGCGTTCAGCGCGATCCCCGAGCTCCACGCCCAGCTCGACTGGACCCAGCTCACCCCTTCCGCATTGCCGACCGCGCGCGGCGGTCACGGCATGGCGTACGACGACGTGCGCGATCAAGTCGTGCTCTTCGGCGGCAACATCTCCGGCGTGGGATTCACCAACGACACCTGGATCTACGACGGCACGACGTGGACGCAGGTGTTTCCCGCCAACTCGCCGCCGGCGCGCGCGGGTCATCCGCTGGCTTACGATCCGATTCGCGCGCGCGTCGTGCTGCACGGCGGCATCCCGATCGGCGGAGGCGCGCTGAACGACACCTGGGAGTGGGACGGCTCGAACTGGACGCAGATCGCGACGCCGACGCCTGCGCCCTTCAAGCGCTCGCATCCGTTGGTGTTCCATCCGACGCGCGCGGCGCTCGTCGCGTGGGGCGGCTTCGATGGCAGCGTCGATACGAACGACACCTGGGAGTACAACGGCATCGACTGGCAGCCGATCTCGACCGCGAACGCGCCGGCGCCGCGGCGCGCGAGCGAGATGGCCTTGGATCCGAACACGGGCTCGCTCGTGCTCTTCAGCGGCTATCTCCAAGGTGCGGACACCTGGCTGTTCGATGGCTTCAACTGGCGGCAGGTCTTCCCCACGACGGTGCCACCGGCACGCTATGACCACGCGATGTGCAGCGATCTGCGGCGCGACCGCGTGGTGATGTTCGGCGGCCTCGGCACGAGCGATACCTGGGAGTGGAACGGCAGCAACTGGCTGCTGCGCTCGCCGCTCACGAGTCCCTCCGCGCGCTTCGATCCGTACTTCGTCTGGGACGGCCTTCGTCAGCGCTCGTTGATGTTCGGCGGTGTCGCGGGCACTCCCGACTTCTGGGCCGTCGCGACGCGCGCCCCCGCGAGCGCGCTCGTGAGTGGAACGGCGTGCGCAGGGACGGCCGGCGCTGCATCGGTCGCGATCTCGGCGCTCCCTTGGGCGAACTCCACCGTCGAGGTCTCCGTCTCGAACGTCGGCTCCCAGCCCGTGCTCCTCGCGTTCGGCATCTCCGACCAGAGCTGGCTCGGCATCCCGCTGCCTCTCGATCTCACGTTCCTCCAGGCGCCCGGCTGCACGCTCTATCTCGCGATCGAGTCCAGCTTCACGCTCACGCCGACCGGAGGAACCGCCTCGCTGAGTCTCCCGATCCCGGGCGGCAGCTTCCTCGCCGGCGCCGAAGCCTTCTTCCAAGGCATCGTCTTCGACCCGAGCGCGAACGCGCTGGGTTTCGCGTTCTCGAACTACCTCACGGCGACCATCGGCCTGCGCTGATGGCCACCGCTGCGCTCAGGAAGCGCGCGGCAGCAGCTTCTGGAGGTAGGCGCAGGCGAAGCCTGCCAGTCGGCCTTCACGGTACGTTCGGCTGGCAGCAACGATCTCGCCGGGAGTCCCCCCCGCCGCGGCTTGGAGTGGGTCCCGCCCCACGAGGGTATCGGGGAAGGTCGAGAGGCGTGAGGCAAGCGGGAGCTCGCGCCGCACCGAAGATTTCCATGCCGTTACGACACTGTTCGCCGCGGTTCCCGTTCGTTGGTGAAGCAGCTCGATCTAGAGGGCCAGGTCTTCGCCCTCGGCGACGAGGCACCGATCCCTGCTCTCGGATCGTCCGGCCTCGCTTCCACCGCTGGGGTCGACGCGACCTCAGGACTCACCCACCAACGAAGAGAACCTCACCATGCGCTTCCCGATCCGCCTCACTCTGACCAAGACCCTCTGCGCTGCCACCGTGATGCTCGCCGCCGGCCTGGCCACGAGCGTCACGCCCTCGAGCCGACCGGTGCCGTTCCGCGCCCAGTTCGACACGGCATTCACGAGCGTCGTCAACTTCCCGTTCGTCAGCGTCTCCGTCGTCGGCGCCGGCGAGGCGCTGCACATGGGGCGCACCACGGCGGCGACGACCAACCAGGTCGTCAATCTGCTCACCGGCCAAGGGACGGCGACCTACGACCTGACCGCCGCTAACGGCGACGTGCTGACCGTCGTGCTGGACGCCATGTCGGTCTTCTTGCCGAACGGCGTGACCTTTTCGGGCACCTATGTCGTCACCGGCGGAACCGGGCGCTTCGCTACGGCCACGGGTTCCGGCACGATCGACGGCACGGCCCTGAACACGGGACCCAACAGCGGCGTCGGAACCTTCGAGCTCGACGGCGTCCTCTCCCGCTGACAGCCGCCCGCTCGCCAGCCTGCCCGAACCGCGGCGCTGCGCCGCGGTCGTCCGCAGATCACATTGCGTAGAGGCGGAAGCTCGGAGCCGACGCTCGTCGCGTCAGGAGGCGCGGGGGAGCAGCTTCTGCAGATAGGCGCAGGCAAAGCGCCAGTCGGTCTTCACCGTGGTCACGCCGACGCCGATCGCCTCCGCCACCTCCTCGATGGTGAGCCCGCCGAACACGCGGAGCTCGACGATCTGCGCGTGGCGCGCGTTCTGCGCCGCGAGGTTGGCGAGCGCGTCGTCGAGCGCGACCAGGTCGCCGGCCTGCACCTCGATCCGGTCGATGACCTCATCGAGCGGGAGGCGCTGGGCGTCGCCGCCGCGCTTCTGGCGTCGACGGTCGCGCGCGTGGTTCACCAGGATCTGGCGCATGGCCGTGGCGGCGACGGCGAGGAAGTGCGCCCGCCCTTCATAGTGGGCCTCGTCACCGGAGAGGCGAGCGATCTTGAGCCAAGCTTCGTGCACGAGGGCCGTGGCCTGGAGCGTGTGACCCACGCGCTGGTCGCGGAGCAGGACGGCGGCGAGCGAGCGGAGCTCGTCGTAGACCACCGGCAACATCTCGTTCGCGGCGGAAGGGTCGCCCGAGCGCAGACGCGCGAGGTGGCGGGCCAGGGTGTCGGAGTTCGAGGTGGTCACGCGAGGAGAGCGACGAGCCGGAGAGCCCCAGGTTACCGCACAAGTGCGGCCGTCGATCAGTTCGGTGCCTGGCCCCGTTCTGATCGACCGCGGTGAAAGCGTTCCTGGCACGGTACGTCCGGGGTCTTCCGGAGCGAGAAAAGTGGTGCGGGCTCCGGCCGATCCACCGGGAAAGGGTGTCAGGGCGAGCAACGCGGGTTCCTCGAAGGACCCGCACGCTGTCCTGCTCCCGGAGTTCTCGTCATGCAAGGTCTCGCACCGACCCTCCTCGCGGCTCTCTTCTGCGCCGGCCAGCTCGCCGCGCAGGAGCAGGAGCCGCCCGCGTCCGCGCCGGATCCGCGGAAGGTCCAGGTCGTCGCTCCCCCCGGAGCCGTCGTCGATCCCACCGCTCCGAAGCCTGCGGTCTGGCCGCTGAAGGATCGCGGCAAGGGTTTCTCCGGCTCGATCCTGGAGCAGGACCGCTCGGTGCCGCTCCCGATCGAGCGCCGCGTGCGCCCGGGCACGGGCAGCGACATCGTCGAGGCCGAAGCCGCCGGCGATCCCTTCTTCCTCGGCTTCGTGGCCGGCCCGTACAGCCCGCCCGCCGACGAGCGCCTCGATCCGCAACTCCTGGCGAAGCACCGCGCGCGCCCGCAGGACCGCCGTCCCGCGGATGAGATCTACGCGTACGTGATGCTCGCCGAGCGCTACACGCCCGCGCTCGAGGACGAGCTCCGCGATCTCGGTGCGCGCTTCCTCGAGTTCGTGCCGCACCACTCCTTCCGCGCCGCGATCCGCGCCGATCGCCTGGAGAACATCGCGTATCACCGCGCCGTTCGCTGGGTCGGCGCCGCGCGCACGTGGCAGAAGCTCGAGCCGCGGCTGCAGGCGCGCTTGATGGATGCCGCACCCACCGAGGTGCTCGACATCGTCGTGAACCTCTCCGAGAGCGACCTCTGCGCCGACTCGACCTCCAAGACCATCGGCGTGCTCTTCGAAGGCGGCCCGGGGATCCCCCCGCAGGTGCGCTACGACGAGTCGCAGATGGGCAAGGTCTGGATGAGCAACGGCTGGCAGCAGCGAGCCGCCGAAGCGCAAGGCCTCGCGATCAGCGAGTACCTCCGCTTCGCGCAGGCGTTCCATGCGCAGGCGACGCCCGCGGTGATCGCCGCTCTGCTCGAGCTCGACTTCGTGAGCTACATCGAGCAGAAGGCCGAGATCTCGCTCGACCACGATGAGTCGACGCCGCTCGTCAACTCCGATGCCGCGCGCGCGCTGCACGACGGCGGCACCAATCAGGCTTCCTACGCGGGTGTCTTCGACTCGGGCCTCGAGACCACGCACCCGATGTTCTCCCACATCGCGTTCGTCGGCTGGGACTACACGCTGGGTTTCCCGAGCGCCGGTGCGCTCCCCGCCATCGATCCCTGCGGCCACGGCACGCACGTGACCGGCACGATCCTCGGCAGCCCCTTCCTGCCGAACCTCGAGCACCGCGGCAACGCTCCGGGCCTCGGCTTCGCGAACAACGGGCGCTTCCGCATCGTGCGCACCTTCGGCCCCGGCGGCTGTGCCACGACGCCCTGCTGCTGGACCTCCGCCGTCTCGCTCGAGACGAACTTCGCGCACTTCACGAACGCCTACACCGACGGCGGTGGCCAGGTGACGCCGAAGGCGCACGTGGTGAACAACTCCTGGGGTGCTGGAGTCTGCAACTCCTCGTGCGGCTGCAGCGCACCGTGGAACGGCGCGGACGCCAACTCGCGCAGCGCGGATGCGATCAGCTTCAACGGCGACGTGCTGCTCGTCTTCTCCGCGGGGAACTCCGGCCAGTGCGGTGCCGGCTTCGTCGGCTCCCCGGGCGCGGCGAAGAACATCCTCACCGTCGGCAGCGTGAACGACTTTTACACGAGCGTAAGCGACACGCCGGGAACGCTGTCCTTCTTCTCCGACCGCGGCCCGGTGGGCGACGGTCGCTGGAAGCCGAACGTCGTGGCGCCCGGCCACACGATCCTCTCGGCACAGGCCGGTGGAACGAACGGCTACGTCGAGATGTCCGGCACCAGCATGGCGGCGCCGCACGTCACCGGCATCGCGGCCCAGCTCACCGACGCGCATCCCTTCCTGCGCAATGCGCCCGCACGCCTCTCGGCGCTGCTCATGGGCACCGCGCTCAGCAAGGCCGATGAGCGCCTCGAGAGCCCGACGGCGAACGCGACGCACCTCAACAACTACGGCGCGGGTCGCGTCGAGGCGCTGCTCGCCCAGACGCAGCAGAGCTGGTACAGCTCGGAGAACTGGGGCTTCACGATGACCCCCGGCGCGAGCTTCCAGTTCGACGACATCACGGTGCCCGCCGGTGCGCAGCGCCTGATCGTCTGCATGACCTACCACGAGCCGGCCGCGAGCTCGGGCGCCTCGCAGGCGTTGCGCAGCAACCTCGACCTCTGGATCGATCGCGACCCGATCGACCCCGCCGGCAACACCGGCGAGTTCTCCTCGCACCAGAGCTCGATCAACAACACGGAGCTCCGCTACATCGACGCTCCTCCGGCGGGCCTCTGGCGCTGGAAGGTCTTCCCGACCTCGTTGATCGGGACGACCAAGGTCTCGGTGCAGGTCGTGATCGTGACGGCCCGCACGTCGCCGCGGCTCGAGCTCAGCCTCGTCGGCCATCCCTGGGAGAAGACCGGCAACTTCAACATCGAGGTCGCGGTCGATGCGGAGGAAGGCATCGCCTCGGGTGTGCACGTGTCCCAGTTGACGCAGCGCACGCTGCCGCTTCCCGGCTTGATGACCACCATCGGCGCGTATAGCTGGCTGAAAGACGGCCTCATCGCCTGGCACAAGGACAACGCGAACTTGGGGGATCTCATCGCCCTCGGCAACGTCCTCGCCAACGATCCGCGGCAAGCGTGGTGGCGCTTCAGCTCGCCGAACGAGAGCACCTTCGTCATGCAGGTCACGGCTGATGCGGACAATACCGGCTCCGTCAGCGCTCAATTCACCGTGCAGACGGACGCCAATCGGCCCACGGCGCCGAGCGGTCTCATCTCGACCTCGCATCAGCGCAGCATCTGGTCGAACAACCCCAACATCGCGTTCCAGTGGAGCGCCGGCACCGACGCTCGCTCCGGGGTCGATGGCTACTCGGCGCTCTACAGCACGAGCCCGACGGGCAACCCCGATGAGCTGATCGAGATCGGCGCGGTCACGACGACCACGCGCACCAATGGCACCACGCCGGTGGGCCAGGGCATCTACCTGCATCTCCGCACCGTCGACCGCGCGGGCTGGGGCTCTTCCACCTGGGCGACCGAAGGCCCGTACCTGATCGACCTCGTCGAGCCCACGCTGCCGACCCTCACGTCGAGCACGCATACGGCCGGCGTGTGGACGAACGTGATGAGCTTCAGCGCGAACATCACCGGTGCCGCGGATGCGCACTCGGGCCTCGACGGCTATTCGCGCCTCGTCGATACCTCGAGCACCGCGGTTCCTCCGGCGTCGCGGCAATTGCCCGGTGGGATCAACAGCGACAGCATCCCGCTGAGCAGCAATGCGAGCGGCCAGTACTACAAGCTGCGCCTCTCCGACCGCGCGGGTAACTGGACCGGCGGCTTCGCTTCCTTCGGTCCGATCCTCGTCGACAACGTGGCACCCAGCGCGCCCACGGGGCTCTCCTCGTCCGCGGCGTCGTGGACGAACGATCCCAACGTCGCCTTCCTCTGGACCGCCGCGAGCGACGCGCACTCCGGCATCCAGGGCTACGCCACGGCGATCGGATCCGCTCCGGGGGTCAGCGTCGGCACGACGCCGAACGTCGGCGCGGTGAACACGACGACGGCGACGCTCGCCTCGAACGGCACGCCGCAGTACTTCGCGCTCCGGAGCGTCGACCGCGCTGGCAACGCGAGCGCGACGACGACCGAGATCGGCCCCATCCGCGTCGACATCGGTGCTCCGACGGCACCGACCGGGCTGACTTCGCCGACGCATCCGGTGAATGGCTGGTCCGCGCAGGACGTCGCGTTCGTGAACTTCACGCCGGCGACGGACGCGCTCTCCGGCATCGCGGGCTATCGCGCCGTCTGGGATCAGACGGCCAGCACGGTGGTGAACAGCGGCGCGACCAACCTCGCCAACTTCCCGTACCAGGTGCAGAGCCCGGCTCTCGCGAGCAGCGCTGCGGGCTACTACCTCCACCTCGCGGCGCGCGACGTGGCGGGCAACTACGGCCCGACCGCGCACTACGGTCCGTTCCGCATCGACTTCGTCGTCCCGACGGCGCCGTCGAATCCCTCCTCGACGACGCACGCGTTGAACACCTGGGACCGCGACGCGGTCGTGCGGGTGAACTTCATCGGCTCGAGCGATGTGCACTCCGGCCTCGCCGGTTACCGCGCGCAGTGGGACACCACGCCCTCCACCGCGGTGACCAGCGCGGTCACGACGAACCCGGTGGGCACGACGCAGATCGTGAGCCCGACCCTCGCCACGAGCAACGCGGGCTACTACCTGCACCTCGCGGCGATCGACAACGCGGGCAACGTGAGCTCCACGCTGCACTACGGGCCGTTCCGCATCGATACGACCATGCCGCTCGCGCCCACCGCGATCTCGTCCACGACGCACACGCTCAACACCTGGAGCAACCAGGCGACGATCGGGTTCCAGTGGACGAACGGCAGCGATGCGCACTCGGGTCTCGCTCAGACGGCCGTCCTGTTGGCCAGCGGCAATCCCGTGCCGCCGAACACGGGCGGTACCTTCCTGCCGGCGACGACCACGAGCACGAGCCTGCCGGCGATCGAAGGCAATGCGATCTACTTCACGATCGCGCACGAGGACGTCGCGGGGAACTGGGGCAGCGTTCCCAACGCCGGCCCCTACCGCGTCGATCTCAGCCCGCCGACGGGCGCGTCGCTCGACATCGCGTCGGGTGCTACGACCACGACGAGCCACACCGTGCAGCTCACCATCGCGGCCAGCGACGCGCTCTCGGGTTTGAATCGCATGCGCTTCCGCAATCGCAACAACGCGCCCACGGCGTGGATCCCCTTCGCGACGACCTACACCTGGAACATCGCGGCGGGCCTCGGGCTCCTCGGGACCGGTACCACGACGGTCACGGTCGAGGTCGAGGACGTGGCGGGGAACATCGCCAGCGCCACCGATGCGATCCAGTACGTGATCCTGCCGACCACCTTCGGCAACGCCTGCGCCGGCGCGGCCGGAACCCCGGACATCACCGTGAGCGGCATCCCGACGCTCGGCGGCTCGATGACCCTCGCGAGCACGCCCACCACCGCGGCGACCAGCTCGCTCTACTTCGGGTTCTCGAACCAAACCTGGCTCGGCATCCCGCTGCCCTTCGATCTCGGTCTGGTCGGCCTCACCGCCGGCTGCGAGCTCCACGTCTCCCCGGACATCGCGCTCTACTCCGGCCCCAACGCGCCGGTCGTCCTGCCGATCCCGAACGACGGCCTCCTCGCCAACGCCGAGATCTTCTTCCAGTGGCACCACTACATCGACCCCTCGGGGAAGCTCGTGGTGACCTCTCCGGGCGCGCGCGTCACCCTCAACGCGCAGTAAACCACTCATCGATCAGATAGGGGTCAGACCCCTATCTGATCGATGGCGGTCCGCCCCATCCCGGACGTACGGTGCCAGGAACGTTTTCACCGGGGTCTCCGACCCCGGTGAAAACGTTCCTGGCACCGTACGTCCGGGGTCGTCAGCCGCCGAAGGTGAGGCGCTGGCCGCGGCTGAAGGAGATGGCGGCGGGTGCGGCGGGATCGAGGATGGCGGCTTGGGTGAAGAGGTCGCGGCCGATGAGGGTGCGATCGAGAGGGACGGGGAGGGCGAGCGACCAAGAGCCTGTGCTCGAGAGGAGCGCGGGAAGGAGAGCGTCGAGAGAGACGAGCAGCTCGCCGCCGAAGAGAGGAACCGACGTGGCGGTGGCGCCGAGCAGGAGTGCGGCTTGGGCGCCGCTGCGGCCGTCGGCGATGCCGAGCGTCACGCTCATGCCGATCGCGAGGCAGCCCGAGATCTCGACGCGCGGGACGAGCCCGCCCGTGCCGGCGAGTCCGTTGCCGTAGCTCGCGACCGTTCCGCAAGCGGGTCGCTCATAGGCGCCGACGTCGAACCCGCTCCCGGCGGGACGCGGCGTGCCCACGAGATCGCGCGGAGGTGCTTGGCTCGCGAGCCCGCGGTCGAGCGCGGGGCTCCCTACTCGTAGGCGATAGTCATCGCTCGCGGCGTTCTCGAAGAGCGCTGCGGGTGTCGCGAGGAACGAGCGCGCGTCCTGTCCCGTGGCGCTGCGCCACGCCGCGAAGCCGATCCAGACATCGTCGATGCTGAAGCGGTCCTCGAGTGAATTGCCATCGCAGACGAAGCCCGGCAGGCAATCGTTGGAGAGATCGATCGAGCCGCGCGAGGGATCGAGGTTATAGAAGATGTTGCCGATCGCGGTGTTGCCCGAGCTCGCGTTCTTCAGGTTCAGGCACCAGCGCGAGGTCGAGGCGTTCACGATGGTGTTGTAGACGACGAGGTTGCCCGTGGAGGGAACCGCGCCGTCGCCGCGGTAGAGCGAGAGCCCGCTCTTCCAGTTGCGGTAGAGCAGGTTGTTCACGAACACCGAGCTCACGACGCCATCGCAGTTGATGCCCGAGCCGCCGGGAGCGCCGAAACGCGGGTCGCCGTTGCCGTTGTCGTAGATGACGTTCCGCTCGATCAAGGCGCCCGAGATCGTGCCGTCGTTGCCGAGCGAGAGATCGCCGTTCAGGTGGATGCCGTTGCTGTGGTTCCCCCAGATGCGGCAGTCGCGGACGATCGGGCGGTCGCCGCTGTTCGAGAGGTAGATCCCGTGCTCGCGCGCCGAGCGCGACGCTTCGCAGCGCTCGACCAGCACGTCGTCGACGAAGCCGGTGAGCAGGCCCCAATATCCGCCGCGATCCATGCGGCAGTCGCGCACCGTGACCCGCGCCGCGAGCGCGCTCGCCGAGCCCACGGCCCGGATGCACGCGCGATGCGTCGCGGGATCCCCCGTGCCAATCACGGTGAAGCCCTGCAGCACGACGTGGGAAGCCCCCTCGAGATTGATCGAGTCGCGCCGGGTGAACGCGTTGACCCCGCTCACGATCACCTGCGGATTCGGAGCCCCTCCCGCGGGATCGGCCTCGAACACGATCGGCTGCGCCGCGGTCCCGCTGGTCGTGAGGTTGAAGCCCACGTAGCTCCCCGCGAGCACGATCACGCGATCGCCGGCGCGCACGACGTTCGCCGCGCGCTGCAGCGTGGCGAAGGCGCTCGCCGTCGAGGTGCCCGCGTTGGCATCGTTCCCCGCGTTCGAAACGTAGTAGGTCGTCGCGGTGGCGCTCGATGCCATCCCCGCGACCAGGAGCAGCGCGCAAGCAAGCTTCGACATGGTCATCCCTCCCCCCTCAGAGAGTGAGCAAGAATTGCTCACGAACGGGCTGCAGCGCCGTCAGGCGCTGCGCCAGCAGGCATCGCTGCAGCGACGTCAGGTGATGCGCCAAGCGACACGAGAGGCTGTATCATCGATTTCTGCTCAGCCTCTCAGGGCTCGCGGTAGCGGACGCGGAACTCGGCGAACTCGGTCACCGCATCCGCCTTGGTCCAGAGCCCGACCCAACCAGGCTCCACGAGCGCGGTCTCGAAGTCGAGCAGGAGCTCGCCGTCGAGCCACGCCTGCACCCGCTCCGCGATCGCGACCACGCGCAGCGTGTGCCATTCCCCGATCGCGATCGGCGCGATGCTCGTGCCCGCGGCGACCTCGCGCCGGCCGTTGCCGTGCAGGTACGCGCGGAAGTTGTGCTCGAGGCCGTTGCCGCGGAGGACCAGGTAGCGATCGCCCTCGCCGCGGATCGCGATGCCTCCCGAGGCATCCTCCTTGCCGCTCAGCGGCCGGAAGCGCACGGAGACCTCGACGTCGCGCGCACGCGCCGGCTCCGGTGCGTGGATCCAGCAGAAGAGCTCGTCGGTCTTCCGCTGCAGCAGCACGCGCGCGCCCGCGGACTCCGCCAGCACCCACTCACCGCGCCCCACCGTGAACCCATCCAGCGCGTCCGCGGAAGCGAACTCGTAGGAACGCTCGCGCGCGCCTTCGAGCACGAGGCTCGCCACCCCCGCCGCCGGCGGCTCGGGCTCCTCGGCGCAGCCTGCGAGCCAGAGCGCACTCGCCGCGAGCCTCCATCGCTTCGAGCTCATCCGCCTTCCTCCGCCGCGCGCAGCGCGAGCGTGAAGCGCGCGCCGCCGAGCGGCGAAGCGGCGACGTCCAGCGTGCCCTGCATGCGCCGCGCGGCGCCGCGCGCGATCGCGAGCCCGAGCCCGGTACCGCCGTGCTCGCGCGAGCGCGACTTGTCGATGCGGTAGAAGCGGTCGAACACGCGCGCGCGGTGCTCGGGGGCGATGCCGGGGCCATCGTCGTCGACGTGGACGAGCACGCCATCGGCCGCGCGCTCGGTTCGCACCTCGATGTGCCCGCCCTCGGGCGTGTAGCGGATCGCGTTGTGCACGAGGTTCACCAGCACGCGGCGCAGCAGCGGCTCGTCGGCGAGCGCCATCACCGCAGCGTCCCCGCTGCACTCCAGCCGCTGCTGCTTCTCCTCGGCGAGCACCTCGAGCTCGCCGACGATCTCCGCGCAGAGCCCGCGGAGATCGAGCGCGTGCAGCGCGATCGGCGCGCGCGCGTCATCGTCGCGCGAGAGCGCCAGGAGCTGGTCGACGAGCTGCGTCATGCGCGAGATCTCCTCGAGCGCGCTGCCGAGCGCCGAGCGGTAGTCCTCCGCGGAGCGCGCTTCGCGCAAGCACACCTCGAGCTCGGCGCGCATCGCCGCGAGCGGCGTACGCAACTCATGACTCGCATCGGAGGTGAACTGCCGCAACGTCTCGAAGGAGCGCTCGAGGCGCGCGAGCACACCGTTCACCGTCGCGGCGAGCTTCGCGAGCTCATCGCGCGCCGGCGGGAGCGCGAGCCGCGCGGAGAGCTGCTCCGCGGTGACTTGCTCCAGCTCTTCGCGCATGCGCTCCACCGGCCGCAGCGCTCTCCCGGCGAGGAACCAGGCACCCAGCAGCGCGAGCAGCAGCGCCGCCGGCGCCGCGAGGAAGAGCTGCGTCCGCACGACGCCGACCTCGCGGTGATGCGGCTCGGTGGCGCGCGCGACCTTCAACACGGCGGGCTTGCCATCGATGGGCTCGCTCAAGATGAGCAAGCGCACCTCGACGCCACCGGCGAGCAACGCGGTGCGGAACTCGCGCCCCGCGAACGCGCGCTCGCTCGCGGCCGGCAAGCGCCGCGCGCCGAGCGACGGCGAACGCCAGAGCGGTCGATCCTCGGCGTCGACGACCTCCGACCACAGCGAGTCCTCGAAGCCCGCGCCGGGGCGCGCTTCGACCGCGCCCACGAGCCGCGTGCGTTCGCCGTCCCAGAGCAGCGAGCGCTCGAGGAGCTCTGCGTCGATCACCAGCCGCTGATCGAGCGAGTCGAGCAGGCCGCGTTCGAGGAAAGTCACGGCGAGCACCGCGTAGCCGAGCACGACCAGCGCGCTCACCGCGCTGCCGAGCAGCGCGAGGCGCACGCGGATCGAGAGCCGGCGCAGCACCGCTCGCTCAGGCCTTGGCCGCGAGCTGATAGCCCACGCCGCGGAGCGTCGTGATCCAGCCTTCGCCGCCGGCCAGCGTCAGCTTCTTCCGCACGCGCGCGAGCACGACCTCGATCAGGTTCTCGATCGCGCTGTCGCGCTCCTCGGTCTTCCACACCTCGCGCGCCAGGATCTCGCGCGAGACGGGCTTGCCGGCGTGGCGCAGCAAGAGCTCGAGCACATCCTGCTCGCGCTGGGTCATCTCGACCGCGCGTCCCGCGAAGTGCACGGTGCGCGTCACGAGGTCCATCTCGAGCTGCGCGCAGCGGAGCTTCAACACTTCGCCGCCGCGCCCGCGACGGAGCTGCGCGCGGAGCCGCGCCAGGAGCTCCGCGAACGCGAAGGGCTTCACGAGATAGTCGTCGGCGCCGGCCTCGAGCCCCGCGACACGCTGCTCGACCGCGTCGCGCGCGGTGAGCACGAGCACCGGCGTCGCGACGCCGCGCGTGCGCAGCTCGCGCAGCACGTCGAGGCCGTCCTTGCCCGGGAGGTTCAGATCGAGCACGACGAAGTCGTAGACGCTCTGCGCGAGCAAGCGGCTCGCGTCATCGCCGCGCTCGGCGACCTGCGCCTCGTAGCCTTCTTCGCGGAGGCCGCGCTCCACTGAGCGCGCGACCTTGGGATCGTCCTCGACGACGAGAACGCGCATGAGCGACCACACCGAAAGGAATCGCGGGACGAGCGAGACCGCGGAGAGCGTAGCCTAGCGGAGCGGCCTTGGCGAGGCGCCGGCGCCGCTCTTCTCCCGCATGTCGCTCTCCGATCCCCTCGCACTCGCCGGGCTCGCCGCCGCGGCCTTCGTCCTCTTCCGCCTCGTCCGCGGGCTCGCGCGTTTGCGCCGGAGGAACGTGATCCGCGAGCGCACGACGCGCGGGCGGCGCGGCGAGGAGGACGCCGCGCGGGCCCTCGCGCGCCGCTTCGCGCACGTCGAGCGCCACCCGCGCCGCACATGCGAGCTCCGCATCGACGGCGTCGCGCACCGCTACGAGCTCTGCCCCGACTTCGTCGTCGGCTCGCGACGTCGTCCGATCGTGATCGAGGTGAAGAGCGGCAAGGACCGCGATCCGCGCGATCCGTCGACGCGCCGCCAGCTCCTCGAGTATGCGCTCGCCTTCGGCGCCTCGAAGATCGGCCTCTACGATGCGCGCGAAGGCTCGCTGCAATGGGTCGAGCTCGAGGGCCTGCCGCGCTCGCGGCGCGGCTGGATCTGGCTCGCGTTCGCGCTGGGCGCGCTCGCGGGATTCCTGCTGAGGGATCGCGTGCCTTGAGCAGGTCCGCTCGCGCATTCAGCGCGAGAGGATCCAGACGCGCCCCGACTTCTCGCCGCGGCAGCCCGACCAGGCACCCGTGATCAAGAGGTCGGTCTTGCCATCGGCGTTCACGTCGCCGAGGCCCTCGGCGTCGAAGCCGAAGGTCTCGTTCGCGGCGCTGCACGGGATCTCCCAGAGCGCCGCGCCCGTGCGACCCGAGTGGACGGCGACGCGCCCACCGCTCACCGCGGCAGCGCGGCTCTGCCAGGCACCGACGACGAAGTCATCCGCGCCATCGCCATCCCAATCGCCGAGGCGCGCCGGACCGATGCCGAAGCCTTCGCCCGGCGCTTGGCCGGCGATGGTGTGCAACGAAACGCCGTCGTGACCGGAGTGGATGTGGATCCGTCCCGCGCCTTGCGCGCGGGAATTCGCGGCCCAATCGCTCGCGTAGATGTCGGGCGTGCCGTCGCCGTTCACGTCGCCGGCGACCGAGAGGAACATCGCGCCGAGCTCCTGCGCGCCGTCTCCGCCTTCGATGACGAAGTGCGGGCGCGCTCCGCCGTCGCGCCAAGCGAAGACATGCACGCGGCCGCCCTTCTGCGCGCCGGCGTCCTTCGCGCCGATGACGAGCAGCCCCGCTCCACCCGCGACGCACGAGCCGAACGCGTCCTGCGCTTCGTCGGCGCCGAAGACCACGAGGCGTTTCCCCCGCGCGGAGAAGAGATAGGCGCGCCCGCCGTCCTGCGCGGCCGGCGCTCCGACCAACAGCTCGGCGCGGCCATCGCCATCGAGATCGCCGACGCCGGCGACGGAACGACCGAAGCGATCGCTGCTCTCGCCGGAGCGCAGCTCGAGCAGCTCGCGGCCATCGTGTCCGGAGAGCACGAGCGCGTAGCTATCGCCACGGCCGACCCCGGGCGCGCCCGCGATCACGTCGCCGCGACCGTCGCCATCGACATCGCCGGCGGCCTCGAGCCCCATGCCGAGGAACGAGCCCGCGACGCCGTCGCGCTGCCACAGCTTCACGCCCGTGCGGCCCGAGTAGACGTACACGCGTCCCGACGCGGCGCCGTTCTGCGCCTTCGTGGGCGCCGAGGTGACGAAGTCCGAGACGCCGTCGCCGTCGACATCGCCGATCTTCCGTGCGATCCAGCCGAACTGATCGCCGGGAGCTTCGCCTTCGATCGCGTGCAGCACGCGCACGCTTGCGGGAAACGGCGAGGCGGGCTCGAAGCTCTTCAGGAACGCGTCAAAGCGCAGATCCTCGCGCAGGGAGGCGAGATCGGCGTCGTTCTCCGCGAGCGCGCGATCGGCGAAGCCGGCTTCCCGCGCCTTCGCGAGAGCGGCGAAGGCTTCATCCTTCTTGCCCTGCAGCGCGTACACGCAACCCATGTTGTAGTGCGACGGCCCGGCGACTCCGGGGTAGCGGGTGCCCTTGCGATGCCACTCGAGCGCCTCGTCGAGCCGACCTGCCGCATGCAGTCCGTAGCCCATCAAGTGCGTCGCCTGCGGATGCTCGGGCTGCGCTTCGAGAACCTGTTTCAGGAGCTCGAGCCCGGCATCGAAGCGGCCCGCGCCGAACGCGGCGCGCGCTTCGCCCACGCGTGGATCCGGAGTCTGGGCCGGAGCCGTCCACGCAACGCAGAAGAAGGCGCAGAGCAGAGCGAGGACGGAACGAATTCGCAATCGACGGCGCATGACCTGACTCCAGGAACGGAGGACGGGAGGCGTGCGCGGTGCGAATCGTGGGGCGAGCGCGACTCTACTTCATTGCACAGAAAAGGTGCCAGGCACCTTATCTGTGCAATGGAGGGTGCGAGGGGCGCCGTTCTCCAGCGTGGTGATCCAGGCCTCGACGCCGGGATGCTGCGCGACGAGAGAACGACCGCGCGCGGGACCGAGGACGCAGAGCGCGGTCGCGAGCCCGTCGGCGAGCGCCCCGGTCGGAGCTACCACGGTGACCGAGAAGCGCTCGCGCAGACCGAGGCCGGTCTCGGGATCGACGATGTGCGCGTAGCGCACGCCGTCGATCTCGACGTGCTGCCAGGCGTCGCCCGAGGTCGCGACGGCGGCGTTCGCCAGCAGGAGCTCCGCGGCGGCGCGCTCGGGGTCGTCGAGCGCTTCGACCGCGACGCGCCAGCCCTGCTCGCCCGGGGGAGGATCGCCGAGCGAGAGATCCCCTCCGCCATCGACGAGCGCGCGTGGGAACCCGTGCGCGCGCAGCACGGCCAACGCCTCGTCCGCCGCGTAGCCCTTCGCGATCGCGCCGAGATCGATGGCCAGATCCGCGCGACGGAAGGCGACGGTCTCCTGCTCCGCATCGAGCAGCAGGTCGCCGAAGCCCCGCCGCGCGCGCGCCGCGGCCAGCTGCTCCGGAGCGGGCAACGCCCCGCTGCGCCGGGCGTTCCTCCACAGCGCGACCAGCGGCGCGACACTCGGATCGAAGGCTCCGCCGCTCTGCTCCCAGAGCCGGCGAGAAAGGAGCAGCACGCGCGCGAGGTCCGCGCTTATCTTCTTTGGCTGTCTCGGTGCCTCGGCTTGGAGGCGCCGGAGCTCGCTGTCCGGGTCGTAGTCACTGAAGACGAGATTCAGCTCCTTCACCCGGGCGAACGCCGCGCGCGCGGCGCGCGCGACGGCTTCCTCGTCCGCGCCGTACGCGACGATGCGGAACGGCACCCCCATCAGCACCCGCTCGAACTCGAATCTCCGCTCCGCGTGCGCTGCCGGCTCTCCGTCCGCGGAGATCGGCGTCTGCCCGCAAGCGCCGAGCACCCACCCCATCGCGATGACGAACGCTTTCCTGCGCACCCTGTCGATCGGCTTCATCGCCGGCATGCTCCCCGTCAACGCCGCCGTCGCGCAAGAGCCAGGAGCCGCGGCGAACGCGTCGCCATCCCCCGCGTTCTCCGAAGAGCTCGCGAAGCTCGAGCCCGCCGCGCGCTGGAAGCGCGCCGCCGAGGAGATGAAGCCCTACCGCCAGGAGATCGCCGACACCGATGTCGCCTTCGACTTGGTCGCGATCCCCGGCGGACGCTTCACGATGGGGACGCCCGCCAGCGAGGAGGGCCGCAAGGACGACGAAGGCCCGCAGCGCGAAGTCGAGATCGAGCCCTTCTGGATGGGCAAGTGCGAGGTGACCTGGGACGAGTACGACCTCTGGTCCTACGCACTCGAGATGCAGGCGCGCGGCGAAGCGAAGAGCGCGCTCGATCGCAGCGCCGACGCGGTGACGCGCCCGACGAAGCCGTACACCGACATGACCTTCGGCATGGGCCACGACGGCTTCCCCGCGATCTGCATGACGCAGTTCGCGGCGCGGAAGTACTGCGAGTGGCTGAGCGCGAAGACCGGCCGCTTCTACCGCTTGCCCACCGAGGCCGAGTGGGAGTACGCGTGCCGCGCCGGCACGAAGACGGCCTATCACTTCGGTGACGATCCCGCGACGCTGGGCGAGTACGCGTGGTTCGACGAGAACGCCGAGGCGGCGTATCACAAGGTCGGCCTGAAGAAGGCGAACCCCTGGGGACTGCACGACATGCACGGCAACGTCGCCGAGTGGTGCCTCGACAAGTACGTCGAGAGCTATCCCCCGGGCGAAGCCGGCAAGGCGCTGTGGATGCCCTTCGTGAAGCCCGATGCCGAATATCGCCGCGTCGCGCGCGGCGGCTCGTGGGAGGACTTCGCCGAGGACCTTCGTAGTGGCGCGCGCCGCGGCTCGGAGCCGGCTTGGAAGCAGAAGGACCCGCAGCTCCCGAAGAGCATCTGGTACTTCACCGATGCGCTCTTCCTGGGCTTCCGCGTCGTGCGCCCGTACAACGAGGACCCGGCCAAGCTGAAGCTCGAGGAGCCGGTGAACCTCGGTCGCTAGCGCGCCGAGCAGAACCTGACGATGCCGCAACCCCTCCGCCACACGCTACGCACTCTCGCTCTCGGGCTCGCACTCCCGCTCGTGCTCGCCGCCGAGAGCGCGGCCCAGCTCCCGCGCCTCCACCTCGGTCGACGCCTGCTGCTCACCGAGCGCGCGTGGGACGAGAAGGGTCACGAGGCCGGCCAGGCGATCCTGATGCCGGCCTTCCAGGCCGCCGTCACGAGCTTCTTCACCGGGCGCTTCGCCGACGGCGCGAAGGCCCTCGATCGCGCGCGCTTTCGCTTGCTCGAAGGGCGCGAGCCGAGCGATCTCGAGCTCGGGCGGATGGGCCTGGAGATCCTGACGCTCGTGCGCTTTTTCGCGACCTACGAGAAGGGCCTCGTCGCGGTCATCGATCCCTTCTACGAAGTCGAGGGAGCGCGCGCGGACCTCGATGCGCTCGAGCTCGTCTTCGTCTCCGCGAAGGGCGACCTCGTGCTGCCGCAGCGCGCGGCGGAGACGGTGCGCTGGGACGCTCCCGAGGCTGGCTGGCCCGAAGGCGATCACGCGCTCGTCCTGCGCGACGAGAAGGGCCGCGAGATCTCGCGGATCACGATCTCGATGGCGCACGAGCTCCCTCGGCGCTTCGAGCGACTCCTGCGCGTGATCGAAGGGCGGAGCGGCGTCGCCGCGCGCTCGCTCGCCCTGGGCACGGACAACCTGCGGAGGTTGAACGGCGCGCAAGCCTTCGAGCGCCACGTCCCCGCGCTCGCCGAGCTCGAAGCGCTGGAGCGCCTCGCCGCGGAGCTCGAGGCCGGAACGCCGCCCTGCGCGGGCGAAGGCGATTGGCTGCTCGACCTCTCCGCCACTCCGGAGAAGGAGCTGCCCGCGCGCTTCTACGCTCCCGCGCGCGCGAGGGAAGGCGCGGAGCCCGCGCGCCCGCTGGTGATCGCGCTGCACGGCATGGGCGGCAGCGAGCACATCTTCTTCGATGCTTCCGGCGCGGGGCGCATCGTGCGCTTGGCGCGCGAGCGCGGCTGGCTGCTCGTGGCTCCGAAGGTCATCGGCGACAGCGGCTTCGTCGAACGCGTGATCGAGGCGGTCGAAGAGTTGCGAGCGGTCGATCGCTCGCGCGTCTTCCTGGTCGGCCATTCGATGGGCGCTTCGCGCGCGTGCGGCGCGGTGCAGCGTTCGCCGCAGCTCTTCCGCGCGGTGGCGCTCTTCGGCGGCGCCGGCCGCCTGAAGGATCCGCTCGCCGCGAAGGACGTCGCCTTCTGGGTCGGCATCGGCACGCAGGACTTCGCGTATCGCGGCGCGGTCTCGTTCGCGCGCACGCTGCAGAAGGCGGAGCACCCGCGCGTCGTGCTGCAGGAGTTGCCGGGCGTCGAGCACTACACGGTGATGCAGCTCGGCCTCGATGCGGCGTTCGCGTTCTTCGATGCCGAAGCGAAGCGCGGTGGCTGAGCTGCGCGAGCTCGCGAAGGATTGGCGCGACGCGCTGCCCGAGATGCTCGCGGAGCGCATCGCCGCGCTCGGCTCCGCGGTGGCGACCCCGGCGCGCGCGACGCACGTCATCTACTGGATGCGCGCGGCGCCGCGCGGCCACGAGAACCCCGCGCTCGACGCGGCGCTCGCCGCGGCCGAGCACCTCGGCCTGCCGACCTACGTCTTCCACGGCCTCTCGCCGCAGCCCTTGTTCTCCAGTCCTCGGCGTCTGGACTTCGCACTCGACGCGGCGCGCGACGTCTCGAGCGAGCTCGCCGCGCGCGGCATCCCCTACGCCGTCCACGTCGTGCGCCGCGGTGACAAGGCTCGTCCGCTCGCCTCGTTGCTGCGCGGCGCGGCGCTCCTCGTCACCGAGCTCGCCCCGCTCGAACCCGAGCGCGGCTGGGTCACGGCGCTCGCGGCGCAGAGCACCCCGCTCTGGTGCGTCGATGCCTCCAGCGCGGTTCCGATCGCGTACGCGCCGCGTGCACCGCTCGCGCTCCACCGCTATCGCGAGCAGACGCGCGAAGAGCGCCTCGCGCGCTTGCTGCGGCCGTGGCGCGATCTCGCGCCGCGCGCGCCGATCGCCCCGCCGCGCTGGCCCTTCGAGCCGACGGATCTGGCCCCCTCCTCGCGCGCTGCGCTCCACGAGGAATGCGCGCTGCTCGGACGCGAGACCGCGACCTCGGCCGGTGGAGCCACCGCAGGCTATGCGCTCTGGTCGACGTGGAAGTCGAGCGGCCTCCGCGCCTGGCCGCAGCTGCGCCGCGACCCGAACGCTCTCGACGGGGCCCGGCTCGCGCAGCTCCTCGACGCGGGCCACCTCTCGCCGCGGAAGCTCGCCCGCGATGCCGCGCTGGCCGGGAACGCCGGCGCGAAGCGCTGGCTCCTCGATCACATCGTGCGCGGCGATCACGCGGCCGCTCTCGCGGAGCGCCTCGAGCCAGCGCGCGCCACGATCGAGCTCCAGGGCGCCAAGATCCCGGCGGCGCTCCATGACCACGGCGTGCTCCCGCGCGCCGCGCGCTGGATCTGGCTGCGCTCGCTCCTCCGACAGCTCGCGCCGGCCGCGGCCGAGGCGCTGGTCGCCTCGGCGCTCGCGCGCTTCGCCACTTCGGGGCCCTCGCCGAGAGAGCTCGCGGAGATCCGCGCCTGGCGCTCGCGACGTTCCGCGGTTGAAATCGAACCGGGACTCGCCGAAGAGGCGCCCGCGCCGTAGGGGGGTCCGGCTCTTCGTCACAACCTAGGGATCCGCGCGCCTCGCCCCTCGTATCGAGGGCGCCTCCGCTCGGCGGATCCCATCGACCCGTCCGCAGTTCCCGTCTCTGTTCTGGGAGAACACCATGCAAGCGATCCTCACCCTGGGCCTCGGCCTCGGTCTCTGTTTCTCGGGCTCCGCGTTCGCGCAGGAGCAGGTCTGCCCCGCCTCGAAGGCGCAAGTCGTGAAGACGACGGGCACGCAGGAGTGCACGGGCCAGAAGAGCGAGTGCTCCGGCCAGGAAGAGCGCCTCACCAGCGCCCGCGTCCAGAAGCTGATCGAAGGCTGCGACAAGGGCTGTGAAGCCAGCAAGGCCCAGCTCACCGCGCTGAAGAAGGCCGCCGGCACCGAGTGCAGCCAGGAGCTCCTCACCAAGGTGCAGGGTCTCGAGAAGGGCTGCGCGGGCGGCTGCGAGACCAGCAAGGCCACGCTGACGAAGCTCAGCTCCGCCGTGCAGGAGCCGAAGGCCGACAAGAAGGTCGTCGTCGCGGGCAAGCCCATCGAGGTCAAGACCTCGGAGCGCGTCGCGAAGCTCGTCGAGAACTGCGACAAGGGCTGCGAAGCCAGCAAGACCCAGCTCACCGCGCTGAAGAAGGTCGCCGGCACCGAGTGCAACAAGGAGCTCGTGACCAAGATCCAGGGCTGGGAGAAGGGCTGCGAAGGCGGCTGCGAGACCAGCAAGGCGCAGCTCACCGCGATCAAGACCGCCCTCGGCGATGAGAAGAAGGTCGAGAAGAAGACCGAAGCCTCGCTCAGCGAGACGACCGCTCAGCTCGTGAAGTGGAGCGAAGGCGGCTGCGCCACCTCGACCGCGACGCTGACCGCGATGAAGAAGGCCGCCGGCACCGAGTGCTGCAACGACCTCGTCACCAAGATCCAGGCCTGGGAGAAGGGCTGCGCCGGCGGCTGCGAGACCAGCAAGGCCCAGCTCACCGCCGTCAAGAAGGCGATGACCGATGCGGCGCCCGCGAAGAAGGTCGAGAAGAAGACCGACGCGTCGATGAGCGACACCGTCGCCCAGCTCGTGAAGTACAGCGAAGGCGGCTGCGCGGCCTCGACCGCGAAGCTCGCGGCGCTGAAGAAGGAGTGCGGCACGGAGTGCTGCGAGGAGCTCGTCACCAAGGTGAAGGCCCTCGAAGGCAACTGCGCGAAGGGCTGCGACGCCAGTAAGGCGAAGCTCGAGAGCCTGCGCACGAAGCTCTGATCGAAGCCGCTCGTCGCACGCGGAGGCGCGCGCGGGGGGGCGACCCCCAGCGCCCCCCCCCGCGTTTACGAGAGCCCCCCCACCGGCCCGGCGATAACAGAGCAACAA
>JAEUHW010000250.1 GCA_016793245.1 Planctomycetota bacterium | reverse complement strand
ATCTGCCGACCGCGGGCTGAGAGCTCGTCGATAAATCGACGAGCTCGACGCTCCGACACCGTCAGGTGTTGGGCCAGCAGGCATCTCAACACCGTCAGGTGTTGGACCAGCAGGCACCTCAGAGCCTGTCGGAGACGTTCTCCGACAGGCTCTGAACGATCCGCTTCAGATCAGCGAGGCGACGCGCTGATCGAGGGCCGCTTGATCGGCCGTGAAGGAGAGGAGCCCCGCGGTGGTGAGCAGCGCGTCGAGCCCGACCTCGCCTTGCGCGAGGCGCGCCTTCCAGCGCTCGCGCTTCGGCAGCTTGCCGTCGCGCGCGATGGCCTCGAGATCGGCCGCGGCGTAGCGCGGGAAGAGGTTCCCCGCGCCGTGCCGGTGGAAGAGGTCCTGGAGGCCCTGCCCGTCGAGCCGCTCCGGGCCGTGCGCGAGGCAGGCATCGACCGCGCTCTTCGTCGCCGCATCGATCTCCCAGAGGGCATTCAATCCTTCCGCGCGCGGATCGACGCCGCTCGCCCACTGCGGCTCGTAGCGCTCGCCGAGGCGCGCGCGCAGCGAGCTGGGCTCGGGCCGGCTGTCCACGAACGCCTGCGCCACCTTCACCGGGATCGTGAACACGTCGAGGCCCGCGAGATCGGCGACCTGGCTCGGGCCGCGCATCGAGGCCCCGATCTGCTTCGTGCCGATCCCCTGCGAGCGCAAGTCGAGCAGCCCGCGCTGGCTCGCGAGCGTCGCCTTCTCTCCGACGAAGCGCCCATCGCAGAGCTTCTCGTCCGCGGCGTAGGCGTTGAGGCGGCCCATGAAGACGTTGCACCAGGTGGCGCGGGCGAGGCGCGCGATCACGTAGTTCTGCCGCGCGGAGAAGCCGAGCGTGTAGTTCACCGGGATGCCCTCGGCGACCACGATGCGCGCGGCGAGGAGCCCCGCGGGCGTGAGCGGGATCTTCACGATGAAGCGCTCGGGGCAGATCGCGTGGTAGCGCCGCGCGTAGGCCACGGTGGCCTCGAGATCGTCGGCGAGCGCGGTATGGAGCTCGACGCTGACCTTGCAGTCGAAGGCCTCGACGAGCTTCAGGCCGTGCAGCGCGTTCAGCGCGAACGCGATCTCGAGCACCAGCTCGTCGCGCGAGACGCGCGGAGCCGCGGCGCGCACGCGATCGGCGACCTCGGGGATCGCGGCGTCGTAGAGCCCCTTCTGGATCTCCGCGTTGAGCAGCGTGTTGTTCGTGGTGAGCCCCTCCATCTCGCGCGTCCAGAGCTTGCGCGCGGCCTCCACGTCCCCGGTGTCGAGCCAGATCGCGGTGCCGGTCGCGCGCACCGCTGCCCAGAGCGCGCTCGCGGGGAAGCTCGCTTGCAGCTCCCCGAAGCGGGGCTGGAAGCCCTCGCGGATCATCTCGTGCAGGGACTGCGCCACGGCCGGGGAGGGCTTCATCGTCGTCGGGCCTCGGAGGCGGATCGAAGGAGAGGTGAGAGAGGAACGAGCGCGTTCCCACGTACGTGTGTGTAGCGTGCCGGAGCCGCGCGCTCGGCGCAACCCGAGGGGCCGCGTCTCAATCGACGCCGCTCGCGACGAGATGGCAGGCGACGCGTCGCGCCGCATCGATCGAGCGGAGGGACGGCCGCTCGACTCGACAGCGCGCCTCGGCGAGCGGGCAACGCGGATGGAAGGCGCAGCCGCTCGGCCCCGCGAGCAGCGAGGGCGGCTCGCCGGCGAGCACCGCTCTGGGCAGGGCGGCCTCGGCGCCGAGGCGCGGCGCCGAGGCGATCAGAGCCTGCGTGTAGGGATGGTACGCGCCGCCGAGCACCGCTTCGGTCGGCCCCTCTTCGACGATCCGACCGAGGTACATCACCGCCACGCGCTGCGCCATGCTGCGCACCACCGCGAGGTCGTGGGCGATGAAGAGATAAGCGAGGCCGGCGTCGCGCTGCAGGTCGAGCAGCAGGTTCAGGATCTGGGCCTGCACCGAGACGTCGAGCAGCGAAACGGCCTCGTCGAGCACGACGAAGCGCGGCTCCAACGCGAGCGCGCGCGCGATGACGATCCGTTGTCTCTGCCCTCCGGAGAACTCGTGCGGAAAGCGCGCGGCGTGCTCGGGTAGGAGCCCGACGCGTTCGAGCAAGGTGGCGACGCGCGCGCGCGCTTCCGCGCCGCGAGCGAGGCCGTGCACCGCGAGCGGCTCTTCCAGCGCCTGCCCCACCGTGAGCCTCGGATTCAGGCTCGCGTACGGATCCTGGAAGACGATCTGCAGGTGACGCCGGAGGGCCCGCAGCGCGCGGCCGCCCAGCGCTCGCACATCGAGGAGAGCCTGATCGCCCTCCGCGCTGGCGCACGCGAGCAGGGCAGGTTCCACGAGCTGCGCGCGCGGAGCGCGATAGAGGATCGTGCCTGCGCTCGGCTCGACGAGGCGCACAAGAGAGCGCCCCACCGTGGTCTTGCCGCAGCCGGATTCGCCGACCAGCCCCAGCGTCTCTCCCGGGGCGATCTGCAGATCGACCTCTTGCACCGCGGGTACGACGCCGACGGCGGAGCCGAAGAGCCCGCGGCGCGGCGCGTAGCGCTTCGTGAGACCGCGCACCTCGAGGAGCGGCGCGCTCATGTCACGGCGTGGCACGCCACGGCGTGCTCCTCCGTCAGCGAACGCAGCGCGGGTTCCTCGACCGCGCAGCGCTCGTGCGCCAGCGCGCAGCGGGTGCGGAAACGACAACCGCTCGGCCACGCCGTGGCCGGGAGCACGGAGCCCGGGATCGCTTGGAGCCGCTCGAGCGGCCCGAAGAGGCGCGGCACCGAAGCGAGGAGCCCTTGGGTGTAGGGATGGCGCGGCGTCGCGAGCAGCGCTCGCGTCTCGGCGCGCTCCACGATCTGGCCCGCGTACATCACGGCCACGGCGTGGGCGTTCTCGGAGACGACGCCGAAGTCGTGCGTGACGAGCAGCAGCGCGAGCCCGAGCGAGCGCTGCTGTTCGCGCAGGAGCTCGAGGATCTGCGCCTGCACCGTGGTGTCGAGCGCCGTCGTCGGCTCGTCGGCGAGCAGCACGCGCGGCTCGCACGCGAGCGCCATCGCGATCAACGCGCGCTGACGCATCCCGCCCGAGAGCTCGTGCGGATAGGCGCGCGCGCGCGCCGCGGGCTCGGGGATCCCGACGCGGTCCAGCAGCTCGACCGCGCGAGCCGCCGCGGCGCGCCGACCAAGGAGGCCGTGCGCGACGAGCCCCTCGGCGACCTGCGCGCCGATCGTGAGCAGCGGGTTCAAGCTGCTCATCGGCTCTTGGAAGATCATCGCCATCTCGCGCCCGCGCACGGCGCGGAGCTCTTCCTTCGGCAACCGCAGGAGATCGCGCTCTCCGAGCCAGACCCTGCCGCGCGCGATCTCCGCAGGAGGCTCCGAGTGCAAGCGCAGCAGCGCGAGCGCGGTCACCGACTTCCCCGAACCGGACTCGCCGACGAGCGCCAGCGTTCGCCCGCGCTCGAGGGAGAACGATACGCCGTCGACCGCGCGCGCGAGTCCGCCCTCGGTGTGGAAGAACACCGCGAGGTCTTCGACGCGGAGCGCCGCTTCGCGAGGGTTCGTCGATGGCATGAGGGAGCTCAGCGCGAGGGCTCGCCGCGAGTAGCGGCGAACGCTTCCCCGAGGCGATGCGCCGAGAGTACCGCGGCGAGGAGGGCGAGTCCCGGAAAGAGCGCGAGCCACCAGGCGCTCGGCGACTGCAGCGCGCCGCGGAGCACGCCGCCGAAGCTGGCGCTCGGCTCCGAGAGCCCGAGCCCGAGGAACGAGAGCGCGCTCTCGAAGACCATCGCCGCGGCGAGCTCGGCGCTCAGCGCGACGAGCAGCGCGGGCACCGCATGCGGCAGCACGTGGCGGACGAGGCGCCTGCTCGTGCTCACGCCGAGCGCGCGCGCCGCTTCGACGAAGGGCTCGGAGCGGAGGCGCAGCACTTCCGATCTCGCGATGCGCGCGAGGAAGGTCCAGCGCGCGAAGACGAGCACGACCACGATGCCGAGGATCGCGTCCGCGGTCGTCGCCGACGGACCGCGCATCGCGGCGAGCGCGAGCGCGAAGAGCAGCGGCGGGAAGCAGCTCAGCGCTTCGATCGCGCGGCGCACGAGCGCATCGATCGCGCCGCCGCAGCCGCCCGCGGCGACGCCGAGCGCGATGCCGAACGCGCCGGCAGCGAGCGCGCCGAGCAAGCCGATCAGCAGCGAGAGGCGCGCGCCGTGCAGCACGCGCGCGAGCACGTCGCGCCCCAGGGCATCGGTGCCGAAGAGATGGCGCCGCCAAGAGCCGGGTGCGGGAGCCGGATCGCGAAGGGGTACGCTGCCGCCGCGTGCGCGCCACGTCGCTTCCGCGGCGCAGGGCGGGAGCTCCGCGGGCTCGTCGCGCGCGGCTTCGGGACCGAACGCGACGGGCGCCATCCACAGCGCTTCGAGCGCGAAGCTCCCCGAGGCGATCTCGCCGCGATAGTCGAGCTCGCGCTCCTCGAGCGCACGACCCGCGTGGAAC
>JAEUHW010000215.1 GCA_016793245.1 Planctomycetota bacterium | reverse complement strand
CTCTCCGCCGCCAGCGCGAAGCCCGTGCCCGGCGAGAGGTCGGGGTTCGGATTCACGTCGATGATGTAGGGCTCGCCATGCGCATCGAGGCGCAGATCCACGCGCCCGTAGTCGCGGAGCCCCATCACCTCGAACGCCGCGCGCGCGACGGTCTCGATGCGCGCGCGCTGGCTCGCGGAGAGATCGCGCGCGGGGATGACGCGCGTGATGTCCCAGTCGCGGCTGCCTTCGACCCACTTGCCCGCGTAGGTGACGATGCGCGCTTCGTCCGAGCGGAAGAGCGAGTAGTCGATCTCGGAGAGCGGGAGCACCTCGAGGCCCGCAGGGCCATCGAGCAGCGCCACGTTGATCTCGCGCTGCTCGATGTACTCCTCGATCAGCGCTGGCTGCGCGTAGCGCGCGATGAGCGCCTTCGCGCGCGTGCGCAGCGCGCGCTCGTCGCGCACGACGCTGCCTTGGTCGATGCCGTGGCTCGCGTCCTCGCGCGCGGGCTTCGCGAGCAGCGGGAAGCGCAGCTCCCCTAGCGGCTCGTCGCCCGTCGCGAAAACGGCGCCGCGCGGCACGGGCAAGCCCTGCGCCGCGAGCAGCGCGCGCGCGAGCGGCTTCTCGGTCGCGAGCTGCATCGCGCGCGGCGGGGAACCGGAGTACGCGAGCCCGAAGAGCTCGAGCGCCCACGCGAAGCCGGCCTCGAAGCGCGCGTCGCCGCCCAGGCTCTCCACGAAGTTCAGCACGAGGTCGCCGGAGAGGCGCGCGAGCAAGCTCGCGATCGCGCGCGCGTCGCGCGGGACGCCGTGGACGGAGACCTCGTAGCCGCGCGAGCGCAGGCTCGTCGCCGCCGCGAGCGCGCCGTCGATCGCCGCCTGCACCGCGAGGGCGTCCTTCGGATCGCCACTCGCGAGCCCGCGGTCCTCGCTGTGGAGCACCGCGATGCGCAGCGTGCTCATCCGGCGAGGCCGAGGCGCCGGCAGGCCTCGTCGAAGATCGCGAGCACGAGATCGCCGTAGCTCTTGCCGAGGCGTTCGAAGAGGAGCGCCAGATCGCTGTAGCCGGGCGCGATGCCGGGCAGCGGGTTCGCCTCGAGGAAGAGCGGCTCGCCGGCGGCGTTCATGCGCACGTCGATGCGCCCGACGTCACGGCAGCCGAGCGCGCGATAGGCCTCGAGCGCCACCGTCTCGATGCGCGCGATCTCCGCCGCGCTGCGCCGCGGCGGTGCGAGGTACTCGACCTCGTCTCTCCACTGCGGGTTCCGCTTCACCTCGAGCGAGTAGACGAAGCGCTCGGGCGGCACCTGCTTCGGGGAGACCTCCATCGCGGCGACCACGTGCGCGTGATCCCCCGTGCCGAGAATGCCCACCGTGAACTCCGGCCCCGCGCAGAACTCCTCGATCAGCACGGGCTCCTTGTAGTCGAGCCAGAGCTTCGTCACCCACTCGACGAGCGCGCCGTGCGACTCGATGCGCGAGGTGCGGCGGATGCCCATGCTCGAGCCCTCGGCGAGTGGCTTCGCAAACAAGGGGAAGCGGAGCCCGAGCTCGCGCGGCACCTCGCCATCGGCGATGACCACGTGGCGCGGTGTCGGCACGCCGTAGCTCGCCACCAGGCGCTTCGCGACGCCCTTGTCGAGCGAGACCGCCATCGTCAGCGGATCGGAGTGCGTGCAGCGGATGCCGAGCATCTCGCAGAGGGCCGGAACGTGCGCTTCGCGCGAACGAGTTCCGCGCCCTTCGCTGAGGTTGAACACGAGGTCGGGCTTGCAGGCCAGCGCCGCTTCGACGAAGCGCTTGCCGCCGCCCATGCGCCGGACGCTGTGGCCGCGGCCCGCGAGCACGTGCTCCAGCGCCTCGATCGTCGTCAGCGAATCGTACTCCTCGAGCGCGTCCTCCGGATGCGCGCCGGGGGTCTCCATCTCGGCCGCGAAGTCGGACTTCAAGTCGAAGGCGATGCCGATGTCCACGCTCTGAACTCCTCGCTCGCTGCGCGAGCGCGTGCGGTGGGGTCGATGCGGCGATACCCTAGCGAGCCCGCGAGCCGCTGCAAGCGCGACCTCGCGCGCTGCCACTCCATCGCCCTCATGCGCTCCGTTCTTCGACGCCCCTCGCTCGCGCGCACGGCGCTCCTCGGCGCCCTGGTCCTCGGCGCCTGCGGCGAGCGCGACGCGTCGCCGCCGCAGCAGGGGAACACGCGCAGCGCCGCGCCGAGCAGCGCCGCGGGCGCGAAGCCGCAGAACCTGCTGCTCCTCAGCCTCGACACCACGCGGCGCGATCGCCTGGGCTTCCACGGCGGCAGCGCCGCGACGCCGACGCTCGATGCCCTCGCGCGGGACGGCGCGCACGGCACGGCGACCTTCTCGCCGACGCCGATCACGCTGCCCTCGCACGCGACGCTGCTCACGGGCACCTACCCTCCGCGCCACGGGGTCCGCGACAACGGCATCTTCGAGCTCGGTGCGGAGGCGACGACGCTCGCCGAGGTCCTGCGCGAGCACGGCTTCCGCACCGGCGCCGTGGTCTCCGCGTTCGTGCTCGACGCGCAGTTCGGCCTGGCGCAGGGCTTCGACGACTACGACGATCGCTTCGAGAGCGGCGGCGGTGGAACGCTGGGCATCGACGAGCGCACGGCCACCGCGACGACCGATGCCGCGCTGCGCTGGCTCGACACGCTGGACCGCGCGAGCTCGCCGCGCTTCTTCCTCTTCGCGCACTACTTCGATCCGCACTTCCCCTACGCCGCGCCGCCAGAGATCGCCGCCGCGCAGCCCTACGACGCCGAGCTCGCCTACGTCGACCGCGAGCTCGCTCGCCTGCTGGCCGGCCTCCGCGCGCGCTCGTTGCTCGAGAGCACGCTCGTCCTCGTCACCGCCGATCACGGCGAAGCCCTCGGCGAGCACGGCGAGAAGACGCACGGCGTCTTCGTCTACGAGAGCACGACCGCCGTGCCGCTCGTGCTGCACGGGCCGGGAGTTCCCGCGGGAGCGCGGATCGAAGAGCCCGCGACGCTCGCCGATGTCCTGCCCACCGCGCTCGAGCTCCTCGATCTCCCCGTGCCGAGCGCCGTGCAAGGGCGCAGCCTCGTCCCTGCTCTCCGCGGCGAGACGCAGCCCGCGCGCGCGATCTACCTCGAGAGCTTCCTCGGCCGCTACAGCTTCGGCTGGGCGCCGCTGCGTGCGCTCGTGCGCGACCACTGGAAGTTCATCGCCGCGCCGCGCGAGGAGCTCTACGACCTGCGCCGCGATCCGCGCGAGCAGAGGAACCTCCTCGCGGAGGAGCCCGCGCGCGCCGAAGCTCTACGCCGCGAGCTCGCCTCGCTCGACGAGGCCCTGCGCGGCGAAGGTGCGAGCTGGGCGCGCTCGCGCGCCGAAGGCGCCGATGCCTGGGCCCGCCTCGCCTCCCTCGGCTATGTATCGTCACCCGCGAGCGAACGCGCGAGCGAGCCCACGCGCGATCCCAAGGACGGCCTGCCGGAGCTCGAGCTCTTGGAGCGCGCGGGCACCGCACAAGAAGCGCAGCGACTCGACGAAGCGCTGCGGCTCTACGACGAGCTCCTCGCGCGGAATCCCGCGCACGTCGTGGCGCTGCAGCGCTCGGGCATCGCGCTCCTCGACGCCGGCCGCATCGCCGAAGGCGTCGCGCGCTTGGAGCAGCTCGACCTCGTGCAGCTCCCCGCGGATCAGCCGATGTTCCGCCTCGCCGCGGCCTACGCGCAGCTCGGCAAGGAGCGCGAAGCGCTGTCGCTCTTCGCCGAGCTCCGCCGCCGGAACCCGAAGTTCGTGATGGCGCACCTCTTCTTCGGCCAGCTCCACGAAGCGGCGGGGAAGCAGCGCGAGGCGACCCAAGCGTATCGGGAGGCGCTGCGGAACTGGCATGGGGATGCGGCGTTCCGCGCGAAGCTCGAGCAGCGGATCCGGGGGCTCGAGAAGCGCTGAGCGTGGAACGCCACCGCGAGAGGCGTGCGCGAGGAGATGCGTCCCGACGCGCGGATCGCGAAGTGCGGAGCCGCCCTCGACGCTCACCGGCCGAAAGATCGGAGCCGGCTCGCGCGGCCTCGCGCGATGGCGGCCACGCGACGAAGCGCCTGGCGGGAGAGGCCTCCCGACAGGCGCTTCGAGCTTCGCGGTCCGGCGCGTCGCGGTGCGCGAGCATCGCGCCGGCCGCGACCTCGACACGCGCTCAGAGGATCGTGACGATGATCTCCTCGCTGAGCGAGAAAGAGACCGCGCCCGGGCAGCCGGAGCCCAGGCCGAAGTCGACCCCCTGGAACGCGAACTGCTGATTCACGAGCTCGCCGATGCAGGGGACGTTCACCGTCAGGGTGTCGGTCTGCAGGGTCGTCGCGCTGAACGGGTCGATCCCCAACCAGCAGCCGCTGCAGAGCTCGAGCGGCGGCATGCTGAAGCCGATGAGCAGGAACGGCACGCTCTGCACGTTGGAGAGCGTCAGCGTGAAGCTGTCGGCGAGCGCGGGCAGCCCCGTGGCCTGCAGCGTGAGCCCACCGCATCCGGGCACGGCGACGTTGAAGTACGACGATGCGCCGGCCGAGACGGCGTCCGAGAGGCCGTCCCAGAGCGTCGCTTCGATGGTCGTGTGGCCATTGCCGGTGTTCTCGGCATCCCACGTCGCCAGGTAGCGGTGGCGCGCGCCGCCGCCGCTGTAGTTCGAGGTGATCTGCAGGCGACCATCCACCCCGGGGTTCGAACTCAGAGCCACGGGATACTCCGTCTGGGCGATCGAGATGTCGTACTCGGTGTGCAAGGTGACGAGGCAAGGCGTGCCTTGGTCGAAATAGAACGGGCTCACGTATTCGGTGAAGCCCACGACGAAGCGGCAGCCATCGGTATCGACGCAGGGGTCGAGCTCGTCGTAGGTGAAGGGCGCGGAGGGGAAGATCGAGGAGAGCGAGCTCGAGATCGCCGGGACCGGCTGCGGGGACGTCCCGTAGTACACCTTCGCGTGGAGATCCTCGTGGAGGTTGCTGAACGGCGGACGCCCCTGCGTGGCTTGGTGCACCACCATCCACTTGCGCACGCCGCCCACGTCGTCCGTCGGCGACGAGACGGCGGGAGCGGTCGTGCTCGCCGGCGTCGTATCGATCGCGAAGCCCTGGTCGACGATGGCGCCGTCCCAATGGATCATCGCACCGTAGATGTCCTTGTCACCGCCGGGAGCGACGCGCTCGAAGACGATGATCCAGGTCTGCGTGCCGGAGCTGCCATTCCCGTTCGACTTGGAGATCGAAGGACGCGTGTCGAAGGTGACGGTCGGAGCGAAGCCCAGGAGCACGCTCTGCGGGAGCATCAGCGTGCCGTTCGTCTGCACGACGTTGTAGTAGATGTTGCTGAACCCGTTGAAGCCGCCTTCCCAGCACACGCAGAAGTGCGTCGGCGCCATCACGCCGGGATCGCCGCCGACATCGGGGTTGCGTCCGCCCTCCGCGCCGCTGATCTGGAAGACCGGCTGCGGAACGAGGGGCACCGCGCCCGGAACCATGCGCCCGGCGATGACCGTGGCGCCGCCGGAGAGCGTGCGCTCGGCCACGACGAGGAAGCTCCCGGTCAGACGATTGCTCGCGATCTTCGGCTCGGTCCACTTCGAGGTCGTGTAATCGATCGTCTCGTAGCGGCCGAGCGGTGCGCCGCTCGAGTCGAACGCGTGGACGTAGATGTCGTGGTCGGTCGCGGAGTAGGCGTGCTCCATCGCGAACACGTAGAGATCCGTCCCGGCATCGTAGGCGATGTCGGCGTTCGACCAGAGGTTGTTGGCGGACCCGGGGATCTGCGGATTGCCCAGCGTCATCGCCGCGACGATGGGATCGACGGTCAGCGGGTAAGTCGCCGCGGCGACGAACTCCGCCGGCACGCTGAGGACGATGCGTCCGTCCTTCCAGGCGGACTGCACCCTCGTGCGGCGGCCATCCGCGTCGAAGGCCTCGGCGCGGCCGTAGTGCACGGCGCCGTGCTCGTTCTCGAAGGCGAAGCCGCCGTCCGCGAGCGCGCGCCAGGAGAGCTCGGTCGACACCGCGATCGCGATCTCGAGCGCACCTGCGCCCATGCGTTCTTCCAGCACGAAGCGCTGCTCGATCGCGTCGAGGGAGAGGCGATAGATCTCGGTCAGCGGACCGCGATCCGTCGCGATGCAGGCGCCTTCGCGGCGCGCGGATCCCGCGCGATCGAGCGGCAGGTGCGCTCCGCCGATCTGCGCTTCGGCGAGCTCGAAGGAGATCGGGAAGCTGCGCGGCGCACGCGAGCCGAAGAACGGGACGAAGGTCGCCCCACGTTCATCGAAGGAGGCTTTCCAGTTCGAGCCGCGAACCCAGATCGCGCCGCTCTCGTCGGTGTCGAAGAGCAAGTGCTCGAACGCAGGGAAGCTCGGGATGACGAGGGGTCGTGCGCCGACCTCGACGCCGAAGCTCGAGGCGGAGCCCGGAACCGTGGACTGACCGCTCGCGAGCGCAGCGCACCCGAGGTGCAGCGCGAGAGCAGGGATCAGGGCAGGGAAGGTGCGTAGGTGCATGGCTGGATTCCTCGAGACCGGGGACGCACGCGTGGTGCGACGGGGGGAAGTTGGTGCTCGGAATCCACTTACCCCGAGTCGAGGGAGCTGGACCGACCTTCGCGGAGAATCCACGCGAGAGTCCGCTCGAGCGGGGGCCATCGCCTGGGCGGCAACCAGGCGCTCACCGACGGCGATAGAGTCCGACACGCTCGCTGCTTGATGCGAGAACGCGCTCCAGAGCATGAATTCCGGCTCGTCCTTCCCCGAGGAGTCCGGCGGAGCCCGCAAGCCCTCCAACGGCAGGGGATGTCGGTCGCGGGTCCATCGGCGTGCCACTGCTCAGAAGCGTGCGAGCGCCGTCGGGACGGCACGGGAGATTCCGAGCCGGAGTCTTCACGGCGACCGGGCCACCGCCACGATTCGAACGAAGAGAACGCGCGCGCGAAGATGTGGAAGCGCATCAGCGGCTCGGTACCCATGCCGCATCGAGGTGCGAGCTCGAAGCGTGCGAAGCACGCGGAGCGTTGCCCTCTGGGCTTCCCGAGCCCTACTTCACCCACCGCCCCTCGAAGATCCCCCGCGCCAGATCCACAGCATCCCCGATCGCCACCGACACATTCGGCTGCTTCGGCCGCACGCGCGTCGTGATGTCGAGGCCGCGCGCCCCCTCGGGTCCGGCGACGAAGCCGTGGATGAAGCCGTGGTGCAGCGGCACCAGGTTCACGTCGTGCGGACGCAGGATCTGCTCGTGCACGCGCCGTAACTGAAAGGTGCCGGTGGCCGCATAGTCGGGCGCCTCCACGGTCTCGTGATTCTGGATCCGCACCTCGCCTTCGAGGCCGAGCGTCACGACGTTGCCATAGGTGTGCGGATGCGGGCGCACGATCGCGCCCGGAGCGAGCTTCCAGTGCAGCACCGTGAACGGGCAGTCCTCCGGTGCTTCGTTCGCGCCGAGCCAATAGCCCGGCTC
>JAEUHW010000205.1 GCA_016793245.1 Planctomycetota bacterium | reverse complement strand
CCTTCCTCCCTCGGTGCGCATCTTCGTTGCTCGCGACTGCGTCGACATGCGGAAGTCCGTCGATGGACTCTCCGAGCTCGCGCGCGTGGTCATCGAAGAGAACCCACAGTCGGGCCATCTCTTCGTCTTCTTCAACCGCACGAAGGATCGCACCAAGATCCTCTGGTGGGATCGCTCGGGGTACTTCCTGCTCTACAAGCGGCTCGAAGTCGGTCGCTTCCATCTCCTCGATCGCATGGGGCGCAAGCCACAGGTCATCGAGTTGACGGCCGCCGAGTTGGCGCTGCTTCTCGAGGGCATCGATCTGCGCGGAGCACAACGGCGACGCACGCACGACGATCGCTTCGAAAAATCTGCTTAGCGCTGTAGAGCATCGAGCCGCGAAGTGCTATCTGCAGGCAGCGATGGTCACCGCCGATGTCGATCTCCTGCGCCTGCTCGAAGCTCGCGATCGCGAGCTCGAAGAGCTCTCGAAGACCGTCGAGATGCTGCGCGAGGACAACGAGCGGCTCGGCGAGCGACTGAAGACGCTGCTCAACGCTCTGTATGGGCGCAAGTCCGAGCGAATCGCTCCCGGGCAGCTCGATCTCTTCACCAAGTTGCTCTCGGCTGCCGAAGTCGCGCCGGAGCCAGCGCCATCCCCGGATTCTGCCCCAGCAAGGGAGCCCGCTCCGAAGCGGCGGTCGCGGAAGGGGCATGGTCGCAATGGCTTCCCCGCGCACCTGCCTCGGCTGGTGACCGAGCTCGACCTTCCAGAGGGCGAGCGCACTTGTCCTGATTGCGGCGTGGGAATGCGCTGCATCGGCGAGGAGAGCTGCGAGCGCGGACATGTGGTCCCGGCGCAGATTCTCGTGCACCGCTACGTGCGGAAGAAGTACGCCTGTCCCGCAGGCCACGCGATGAAGACGGCGGAGGCTCCCGCAGCGCTGATCGAGCGCTGCAAGTACGAGCCCTCCGTCTACGCACACATCGCCGTCGCGAAGTACTCCGATCACCTGCCGCTCCATCGACAGAGCGAGATCTTCAAGCGCTACGGGATCGACCTTCCGAAGTCGACGATGTGGGACATGCTGGGGCGCGTCGACGAGCTCGTCTCGCAGCCCGTACTCGAGAGGATGCGGGCGGAGCTCCTGCTGGAGAAGATCATCCAAGCCGATGAGACGCCCGTCACCGTGCGTCTCGAGGGCGGCAAAGGCACGCAGCAGAGCTACGTGTGGGTCTATCGCGCCGGTGCGAAGATCGCCTTCGACTTCCGCATGGGCCGTGATCGGGACGGCCCGAACAAGTACCTCGCACTCTGGCAGGGAATTCTGCAGGGCGACGGATACAGTGGCTATGACGAGATCACGCGGCGCAACTGCCTGACTCGTGCTGGCTGCTGGGCGCATGCACGTCGCAAGGTGAAGGTCGCGTTGGACCTCAAGTCACCGGAGGCCGCGCGGCTGATGGTGCCGATCCAGCGCCTCTTCCGCCTGGAATCCACGCTGAAGCGACGCGCGGAAGCGCGCGGCTACTCTCGTGAGGAGTACCTCGAGCATCGATCGACGCTGCGTCGTCGTCGCAGCGCGAGCCTGCTCGCGGAGATCGATGCGCTCATCGTTGAGCTCAAGGGCCAGCGAGCGGTCCTACCGAAGGGACCGCTGGGGAAAGCCATCGGCTACATCGAGAACCAGCGCGAGCCGCTCGGTGTTTTCGTAAACGAGCCCAGGCTGGAGATCGACAACAACCAGGCTGAGAACGCTCTGCGCCCGATCGCGGTCGGCAGGAAGAACTGGCTCGTCTTCGGCAGCCCTCGTGGCGGTGCCGTGGCTTGCCGGCTCTATTCGCTCGTCCTCTCCTGCCGAGCGGCGGGGCTCAACCCCGAGCTCTACCTCGAAGCCGTGCTCCGCGCCGTCGCGACGACGCCGGCAACGGAGATCGCCTCGCTCACGCCATGGGCTTGGGCGGAAGCGCACCCGGAGCACCGGCTGCCCTCGGATTGAGTTTCCCCGACTGGCGTCAGGCAGCCCTGGCCAGGGATGGGATCACCGGACGCGTACGTCACGCCAGCCGCCCCCTCAACCTCCGGCCCCTACCCCAGCCACTTCTCTACGAGCGCTTGGAGGTATCGGAGCCGGCGGCGGGGGTTGAGGGCGGAGCGTGAGAAGTCGGCGAGGTGGAGAGCGCTCTCGGCGGTCGCTCGGTCGCGGCGGTGACGACGCGGCTGTGGCTCGCGCGGCTACCAGGGTCCGCGGGAGTTCGACCGTGCTGAAGATTGGGAGCGCGAGGTGCGCTTGAGCGAAGATGCCCCGAGGTCGATCGCAGCGCCGAGGGTCCACAC
>JAEUHW010000116.1 GCA_016793245.1 Planctomycetota bacterium | reverse complement strand
CATCGATCGCACGCCCGTGCGCCCCGAGCGTTTGCCTGCCGCGATCCATCGCGAGACGACCTTCGGGGCGCCGACCGCGGATCTCGCCGAGGTGCGCGCGATGCTGGCGTATCTCGTCGATCGCGCGTGCGCGCGGCTGCGCGCGCTGAGCCACGTGCAACGCGCGAACGAAGCCGGCGCGCGCGCCCTGCGTGCGGAGCTCGCGGGAGGCCGCGCAGACGGCATCGGCGAGCACGGCGCGGACGACGAGGCTCGCGACGCGCGCGAGGGCGACGAACGCACACGCAGCGCGCGTGCTCGCCGCAAGCGCGCGCTCGGTGCGCGTGATCGCAGCGAGCGTGCGTCGGACGCACCGGACCAGCGCGAGCGCGCGCTGGGCGCCAGCGACCACGACGCGCGCGCACTAGGCGCGCGACGCCTCTCCGTCCGCTTGGTGTACGTGGATCGCGCGGAGCCGCCGGCGCAGCGCACGCTGAAGGAGCCGACGCACGCGACGGAGACGCTGCGAACGATCGCGCTGGAGTTGCTCGAACGCCTCGCGACGCGGCGCGTGCTGGTGCGGCGCGTGGGCTTCAGCTTGAGCGGGTTCGCACCCGCGGCACCTGCGCAAGCGACGCTCTTCGAGGACGGCGAGGCGCGGCGCGCGCGGCTCGATCGCGCCGTCGATGCGATCCGCGCGCGGCACGGCTTCGGCCGTCTCGTCGCCGGCCCCGCGGTCGAGCTGCTCGGCAAGCTCGAGAACCCGCCCGACGGCTTCGTGCTGCGGACCCCTTCGCTCACGCAGTGAGCCAGAGCTGCGCGAGCCCCGCCCACCATGGTCCGCGACGAGCCCATGCACTACGCGCCGCTGCGCGTGCACAGCCACTACAGCCTGCTCGGCGGCGTGGGCTCGCCCGAGGAACTCCTCGCGCGCGCGGAGGCCCTCGGCATCGAGTGCCTCGCCGCGACCGAGAGCGAAGGGCTCTACGGCGCACTCGCGTGGGCGCGCGCGGCGCGGAGCTCGCCGGTGCGCGTGATCCTCGGCGTCGAGCTCGCGCTGCCGAGCCCGCGCCGCGACGGCGCGCTCGCGCGCGCGATCTTCCTCGCGCAGGACCTCGCCGGCTATCGCGCGCTCTGCCGCCTCGTCACGGCGCATCGCCTGCGACGCGCGGCCTCCGCGTTCGGCGAAGAGGGCCAAGCACTGCCCGCCGCGGTGAGCGCGAGCCACGATCTCCCGCCGGAGGATCTGCCAGCGCACGACTTGGATGCGCTCTTCGTGCTGGTCGACGAGCCGCATCTCCTCGCGCGCTGGGCGCGCGTCGTGCCGCGCGGTCGGCTCTTCGCCGCGCTCGGTCGGCACGCGCGCGGGACGCGCACCCCATCGCAACGCGAAGCGCTCGACGCCGATCCGCGCAAAGCCCCCGATCCCGCGCCGCCGCGCGCGCTGGAGCCCTTGCTGCGCGCCGCGCGCGAGCTCGACATCCCCACCGTCGTCGCGGAGGACACGTGGTTCCCGCACCCGCAGGACGCGCCGGTGCATCGGCGCTTGCTCGCGATCAAGCACGCGGCGCTCGAAGCGCAGATCGAAGCGCACGCGAGCCGCTCCTGGCTGCGTTCGCCCGCGGAGATGGCCGCGCGCTGGAGCGAACATAAGGAGGCGCTCGCGCGCAGCGCGGAGCTCGCCGCGCAATGCCGCCTCGAGCTGCCGCTCGGCGCGGTGCACTTCCCGCGCTGCCCGCTGCCGGAGGGCGAGAGCGCCTTCTCGCGCCTCTGGGCGCTCGCGCAGGAAGGTGCGCGCAGGCGCTATCGCCCGCCGACGCCGGAGGTCGCGCGCCGATTGGAGCACGAGCTGCGCGTCATCCACGAGCTCGGGTTCGCGGACTACTTCCTGCTCGTGAAGCGGATCCGCGACTTCGCCGCGGAGCGCGACATCCCCTGCATCGGACGCGGCTCCGCGGCCGACAGCCTGGTCGCCTACGTGCTCGGGCTCACCGAGGCCGATCCGCTGCGCTACGCCTTGCCCTTCGAGCGCTTCTTGAACCCGGCGCGGAAGGACCGCCCCGACATCGACCTCGACTTCTGCTGGCGACGGCGCGACGAGGTCTTGCAGTGGGTCTACACGAGCTTCGGCGCGGAGAAGACCGCGATGATCTGCACGCAGAACACCTTCGGTCTCCGCTCCGCGTTCCGCGAGACGGCGAAAGCGCTCGGCTTGCCGCCGCACGAGGTCGATCGCTGGTCGCGCGCGCTGCCGCACGGCTTCGAGAGCGCGGGCGACGAGTTCGACGGCACGGCGGCAAGCGCGGCCGACGCGAACGGCGCGAGCGCGAGCGCACCGCTCGCGGAGGACTCGAACGCGTGGCGGCTCTGGCAGGAGGGTGCCGCGGGCGCGCCGCGCCCGGGCGGTGTCCTCGCCGCGGCGCTCGCGACGCCGGAGTGCCGCGGCATGCCGATCGAGAGCGAGCCGCTGCGCAGCGTGCTGCTCACCGCCGATCGCATCCTCGGGACGCCGCGCCATCTCGGCTTGCATCCGGGCGGCGTCGTCGTGGCGCCGAGCGCGCTCACGGACTTTCTCGCGCTCGAGCGCGCGGCGAAGGGCGTCATCGTGACCCAGCTCGACAAGGACGACGTCGAGGAGCTCGGCCTCGTGAAGATGGACCTCCTCGGGAACCGCGGGCTCACCACGCTGCGCGAAGCGCGCGCGTTCGTCGCGGCACGCCCGGGCGCGCCGCCGCTCGTATCTGCGAGCGAGCTGCCCGAAGACGATCCGCACACCGCGGGCCTGCTCGCCGCGGGCGACACCTTGGGCTGCTTCCAGATCGAGTCGCCGGCGATGCGCACCCTCTTGAAGCAGATGGGAGCCGCGAACATGGACCGCGTGATCCAGAGCATCGCGCTGATCCGCCCGGGCCCCGCGCAGAGCGGCATGAAGGACGCGTTCGTGCGAAGGTCCCAAGGGCTCGAGGCGCCGAGCTTCCCGCACGCGAAGCTGGAATCCGTGCTGCGCGAGACCTTCGGGGTCATGCTCTACCAAGAAGACGTGCTCTTCGTCGCGCGCGCGATCGCGGGCTTCACGCTGAGCCAGGCCGACGAGCTGCGGCGCGCGATGAAGCGCTGGCGCGAGCCCGCGGCGATGGCGGAGCTCGAGCAGCGCTTCCTCGCGGGCGCGCGGGGCGAAGGCGTCGACGAAGCTTCGGCGCAGCGCATCTGGCGGCTCGTGCAGAGCTTCGGCAACTTCTCCTTCTGCAAGGCGCACGCGGTGACCTACGGCCGCATGGCCTACGAGGCGGCGTGGCTGAAGGCACATCATCCGCTGGAGCTGCTCTGCGCCTTCCTGAACAGCGACACCGGCTACTACGAGACGCGCGTCTACATCGAGGACGTGCGGCGGCGCGGCTTCGCGATCCTGCCGCCGGACCTGCATCGCTCGCAGCGCGAGTTCTCCCTCGAGTACGCGCGCGAGCGGAGCGTGCTGCCCTCGACGCAGGGAGTGCCTGCACGCGGCGCGCTGCGCGTGGGCTTCGCTTCGATCCGCGGCCTCCGCGAGAGCACGCAGGACGCCTTGCTCGCCGCGCGCCGCGAAGGACCGCTCCTGAACCTCCGCGAGCTCTTGGAGCGCGTGCCGCTCGATCGGCGCGAGGCCGAGTCCCTGATCCTCTGCGGCGCGCTCGACGGCTTCGAGCGCACGCGCCCGGAGCTGCTCTGGCGCCTCCGCCTCCTGCTCGGCGCGACGCCATCGCGCGAGCGGCGCGAGCGTCGCGAGACGAACGCCGCTCCGCGCCTCGAGCCGCCGGAGCGCGCGCGGCGGGTGAAGCTCCGCGCCGGTTGGGATCAGCGCGCAGGCAGCGAGCTCTTCCCGACGCCGGAACCCGCGGAGCCGCGCGTGCCGAGCTTGCCCGAGCTCGACGCGCAGCGCCGAGCCCAGCTCGAGCTCGAGCTGCTCGGCTTCACGACCGCGCATCATCCGCTCGACTTCTTCGAGGAGCTCCTCTCGGCCGCGGATCCCGTGCCCTGCGCCGAGCTCCCGCAGCGCCGCGGTCAGCGCGTGACGATCGTGGGCTGGCTCGTCACCACGCGCCGCGCGCGCACGAGCAACGGCGAGTGGATGCGCTTCCTCTCGCTCGAGGATCGCAGCGGCATCGCCGAGACCGTGCTCTTCCCGGCGGTCTACCGCCGCTACGGCGATCGCCTGCGAGGCCTCGGGCCCTACATCGCGCGCGGGATCGTCGACGGCGGCGAGGACGGCGCGGCGCGGGAGGTCGACGAGCACGGCTTGCCGCTCGGCGCCGCGGAGCCGCGCGCGGGTTCCGCCGCGTGCACGCTGCGCCTCGAGTACCTCGAGCGCTGCGAGAACGACGGCGGCCTGCGCGAATAGAGCGCCGTGCTCAGCAGAGAAGCAGGGTCTGCTGAAGGAGACGCCTGCCTCGATGCGCCGCGCTCACTCGCTCGTCGACTTCGCCGACTTGGGAGCCGTTCGGTTCGCAGCGGCGGACTTCGGAGCGCGAGCGCGCTTCGCCGCGCGAGCCGCCGCGCGATCCTCGCGCAAGGCGACGTTCTGGCGGCCCATGTCGCGGAGGCGCTCCTCGCTCTTCTTCAAGTCGAGCTCGTGCGCCTTCGAGACGATGCTCTTCACGCTGCGTCCGAGGCGCCGCGCGACTTCGAGATTCGGCGTCTCGGAGTAGAGCTTCGCGAGCTGGCGGATCTCCTCCGTCGACCAACGCGGCATGCGCGAAGCCGGGCGGCCCTCGAGCCGGCGGAGGAAGCCCTTGTCCTTCGCGAGCTGCAGGACCTTTGCCTGGCGCCGGATCGACACCAAGCTGCGACCGAGGATCGAGGCCAGGTCCTCGTCGCGGCGCGACCCGTAGAGGCGCTTCAAGTCCGCGACCTCGCCCTGCGTCCAGCGCCCGGAGCGCCCCGAGCGCGCGAAGCCGCGCACGCGCAGGCGTACCTCGGCCTCGCTGCGGCGCAGGACCAACGCGAGCTCTTCCTCGCTCCTCACCCCGAGCCCTTCGCGCAACAGCGCGTCCTCCGCGGCACTCCAGTCGCCGCTCACGCGCGGCCCGCGGAAGATCTGCTCGGCCATCTTGAGCACGCCCTCGATCGGACGCTCGAGCTCGCGCACGAGGACTTCATCGCGACGGCGCGCGAAGTTCTCGCGCAGCCAGGCGAGCTCGGCGGTGGACCAGCGGCCCTTCTTGGGCTCGCGCTCATCCCGGTTCGCGGGCGCGCTCGCCTGTGGAGCTCGCGCCTTCGGCGCGCGCTTCCCGCGCGAGGAGCCCCCCGCGGCTGCGGGCTTCTCCGCTCCCGAGGATTTCTCCGAGCCGGGAGGCTTCTCTGAGCCGTTGGGCATCGGCGATCACACTCCTGCGTTCGTCTCTCTCGGCACGCGACACCACCGTCATCCGGAGCCCGATCTCCGGAGCGCGATGGAACGATGCGCGTTCTCGGCCTGCGGCTTCGAGAGAGGTCGCAGACGCGCCGAGGGGCACACTTCAACGCCAGGTGCCGCCGCGTGCAACAAAGGATCGGCGCTCGAGTGCGAATTCCTACACGAACGAGGGGCGAGCGTCGGGCCGCCGAAGCTCAGCGGGGCGCATCCCCGGAGCGCGGACCGAGATCCTCGAGCGCCGCGATGCGCAAACCCTCGATCAAGGTCTCGAGGAAGATCCGCACGTCGCCGGGCGTGGTCCGCGCGAGGATCGCCTCGCGCAGATCGGCGAGCTCCGAGGCCTTCACCTGATTCACGATCAGCTTGATCTCGGGGATGAAGCGCGGGGCGATGCTGAAGGAGCGCAGCCCCAGCGCCGCCAGCACGAGGGCGCTGTCGACCATGCCGGCCATCTCGCCGCAGACGGAGATCGGCAGGTCGTGCTCCGCGGCCGCGCGCAGGATGTCGTCGAGAGCGCGCAGGATCACCGGGTGGTAGGGCTCGTACATCGAGGCCACCCACTTGTTGTCGCGGTCGACGGCCAACAGGTACTGCACGAGATCGTTCGTGCCGATCGAGAGGAAGTTCACCCAAGGCGCATAGAGCGGCAGACCGTAGATCGCCGCGGGAACCTCGATCATCACGCCGAGCGGCACCTTGCGCCCGAAGGGCACGCCCTCCTGCTCCAGATCGCTCTCGACCTGCGCGAGGAGCGCGCGCACCTCGTGCACTTCCTCCGGCGTCGTGACCATCGGCAGCAGGATGCGCGCCGGCCCATTCGCCGCGGCGCGGAGCAGCGCGCGGAGCTGCACGAGGAAGAGGTCGCGCCAATGCAGGGAGATGCGCAGCCCGCGCCAGCCGAGCGCGGGGTTCGCCTCCTGCGGCATCGAGAAGAAGGGCAGGCGCTTGTCGTTGCCGACATCGAGCGTGCGGAAGACGACCGGCCGGCCCTGCATCGTCTCCAGGATGCTGGAGTAGATGTGGACCTGCTCGTCCTCCGAGGGGAACTCGCGCCGCTCCTGATAGATGAACTCGGTGCGACAGAGCCCGACGCCGTCGCAGATGCCGGGATCGAAGGTGGAGAGCTCGCGCAGGCTCTCGATGTTCACCAGGATCTGGATGCGCTCGCCGTCCTTGGTGCGCGCCTCGCGGTGCGCCGTGCGCGCCATCGCGGCCTGGAGGTCGTCGTAGCGCTGCTTCTCCTCGAGGAAGACCCGCCGCCGCGGCGCGTCGGGGCGCATCTCGATCGTGCCCTCTTCGCCGTCGACCAGGATCTCGTCGCCGGCGGAGAGGTCCTTCGCGATGCCGCGAACGCCGATCACCGTCGGGATGTTGAGCGAGCGCACGAGCACGGCGCCATGCGAGAACTTGCCGCCGCGCTCGGTCACGATCGCGAGCACGCGCTCGCGCGGCAGCATCGTGGTGAGGGACGGAGTCAAGTTCTCCGCGACGAGGATCACGCCTTCACCAGGCCCGGTCCGCAGACCCTCGCGCTCGATGCGCTGCAGCGAAGAGCGCACGCGCCGGAACGCGTCCTGGATGTCCGATCCGACCGAGCGCAGATCCTCGGGGTCCAGCGCCTTGAAGCGCTGTACCGAGGCCTCGGTGAAGCGCACCACCGCGGCTTCGGCCGAGAGCCGCTCCTCGCGGATCCAAGCCCTCATCGCCTCCAGCGCGGAGGGGTCCTCGAGGAGGTGCGCGTGGAAGTCGAAGATCCGCGCATCGGCTTCCCCCGCGGCGTGGAGCACGCGGTCCCGCGAATCGCGGAGCTGCGCCACGGCGTCCGCGATGGCGCGGACGAGCTTCTGGATCTCTTCCTCGACGTCCTCCGAGCGAACGGTCCAGCTCTCGACTTCCTCGAGGCCGATGTCGGCGAGGAAGACCCGGCCTGCGACCATGCCGGGCGAGACGGGAGTGCCTTGTCTGATCGTCGAGCTCACCAGGGTGCGGGATCCGCTGCCCCTCCGGAAAAAGGGCTGGAGAGAGTAGTCGTGCCGCGCGGACGAGGCAAGGAGCGGAGCCGCGCGAGGAGCCGCTACACCCGCGAGCCCCCTCCACCCGATAGAGGACCCGGGTTCCGGCGTGAGCGGGAACCAGCTCCGGCGAGCGCGGAACGCGGAAGAGGATCCGGCACATGGCTCTGGCGAGGCGAGGGAAGGGCGCGAGCAAGCGCGCGAACGCGGTCGAGCAACTCGAGCAAGTGCTCGAAGAACGCGAAGCAGCCGAGGGCAGCGCCCCGGAAGCGGGCGAGCCCGAGAGCGAACGCGGCGAAGCCATCGAGTCGTCGGCGGCGCCGATGGACAGCGGCGAGACGCAGCGCGGGGCGCTGCTGATCCTCGGCCTCGGCGGGACCTTCGTGGTGATGGGCCTCGGCCTCGTGCTCGGGCGCGAGCTCGGCTACACCGGGCGCGTCGGCGCGCTGACCGACATCGGGCTCAGCCCCGGCGGTTTCGTCTTCACCGGGCTCGTGCTCTGCGCTTGCTCGCTCGTGCTGCGCTCCTTCACGGCGCTGAGCCATCGCATCGACGACCTCGACGCGACCCAGAGCGCCCGCACGAAGCGCGCGCTGCGCGCGGCGACCTCGGGCGCGATCCACGAGGAGTCGCTGCAGCTCTGGTCGAACGTGGACGAGAACGTGCGCACGCTCATGGCCTGCCGCGAGGGCGAACGAGAGGAGAGCTCGCGCAGCGCGACCTTCATCCGCGACGCCGAGATCAAGATCGACACGATCAAGCGCACCCTCGAGGAGACGCACCGGCGCGTGCTCGAAGTGCACCATCAGGTCGGCGAAGGCCTGGGCGGGACCTCGGTCGCCGATCTGGCGCCGCAGCTCCGCGAGAGCTTGGAGCGCCTCCTGCACGAGCGCACCTCCACGCTGGCGCAGGAGATGCGGAACCAAGCGGAGAAGACCGTCTCGCGCACGCAAGAGCGCATGGACGCCTTGGCCTCGCAAGTCGAGAAGCAGCTCGCGAAGGGCGGCAAGAGCGATGGCGCGGTCCTCGAGCACCTGAAGCAGGAGCTCGAGCGCACGCGCGGCGAGCTCGGCAAGTCGATCGAGGAGCTCGCCGGCAAGAGCAGCGCCGCCGCGCCGCAGGTCGCCGAGCTGAAGCAGGACCTCCGCGAAGTGCTCCGGCGCTGCGAGCAGATCGAGCGCGAGATCAAGAGCGCCCCGCGCGCCGCGGCGACCTCGGCCTCGACCTCGGCCTCGCCGTCGACACCGTCGCCGGCGAGCGCCCTCGCGGCCATGGCCGCTGCCGCCACCGCGCCGGCCGCTGCCGCGCCCGCGGCGGGCCAGGGGGAAAGCGAGCCCACTGCCGCCGTCGCGAGTGCCATCGCGCGCCTGCGCCAGATGAAGGGCTGAGAGCTCCACGGCGAGCGCGGCCGAGAGCGCCGCGCGCCCCGCGACACGCGGCCGCACGGTCCTGCAGAGGACTGCGCGGCCGCAGCTCTTGGCGTGCGCTCGAAGCGACGCTCGGGCTAACCTATCGCTCCCGCGGCTCGTCCGAGCCGCCGCGGCGCGCCTCCTCGCACCGCGCACTCCCTCCTCGCTCCGCACCCGGCATGCACGATTCCCGCATCGAGGCGATCACCGAGAAGGTGCTCGCCGATCGGCGCATCGACGACGACGAAGCCCTGCTGCTCTTCGAGAGCGCCGACCTCTCGACGCTCGGCGCCCTGGCGGATCACGTGCGCTGGCGGCTCCATCCGGAGCCGCTCGTCACCTACATCGTCGATCGCAACGTGAACCCGACGAACGTGTGCGTGACGGACTGCGGGTTCTGCGCGTTCTACCGCCGACCCGGTCACGAAGAGAGCTACGTGCTTCCGCGCGAGACGATCTACGCGAAGGTGCAGGAGCTCGTCGATCTGGGCGGCGTGCTGGTGCTCATGCAGGGCGGGCACCATCCCTACCTGAAGGTCGACTGGTTCGCGGAGCTCCTCCGCGACCTGAAGCAGCGCTTCCCGGGAGTGCACCTCCACGCGATGTCGCCGCCCGAGATCCACCATCTCGCAAAGCTCGGCAAGTGCAGCGTGGAATCGGTCCTCCAGACGCTGATCGACGCCGGCCTGGACTCCATCCCCGGCGGCGGCGCCGAGATCCTCTCCGACCGCGTGCGGAAGATCATCGCGCCGAAGAAGTGCACGGCCGACGAGTGGATCGACGTCTCGCGCCACGCGCATCGCCTCGGACTGCGCACGACCGCGACGATGATGTACGGGCACTTCGAGACGCTGGCCGAGCGCGTCGAGCACCTGCGGCGTCTCCGCGATCTCCAGGACGAGACCGGCGGCTTCACCGCGTTCGCCTGCTGGAACTTCCAGAAGGGCGGAACCCCGCTCGCCGCCGCGATGGATCGCGCGCACGAGTACGGGCCGGGCGGAGAGATGACGACGCCCGCGGAGTATCTCCGCACCGTGGCGATCGCGCGCATCTACCTCGACAACATCCCGAACATCCAGGCCTCCTACGTCACGCAGGGCATCGAAGCCGCGCAGATGTCGCTGCGCTACGGTGTCAACGACTTCGGCGGCGGGATGATGGAGGAGAACGTCGTCTCCGCGGCGGGCTGCATGAAGCTGACCTCGCTCGAAGAGATCGAGCGCAACATCGCCGAGGCCGGCTTCACGCCGAAGCGCCGCAACTTCTTCTACGAGATCCTGGACCCCCAGGCGGAGATGCAGACCGCATGAGCCAGCTCGTCCAGCCGCTCGTCCAGCCCCTCGTCCCACTGCAGGCGTCGCACGTAGCGGCCCCCGCCTTGCTCGCGCATCGCGCGCGCTTGATCGACCGCCAAGCGCAGCGCGCGGGCCTCCTCTCGATCTGGGAGCGCGTGCGCGCCGGCGAGCGCTTGAGCCCCGAGGAAGGCCTCGCGCTCTACGCGACGAAGGAGCTCCCCACCGTCGGCGCGATGGCGGAGTACGTCGCGCTGCGCCGCCACGGTCGGCGCGTCTTCTTCAACGTCAACCAGCACATCAACTACACGAACATCTGCAACAAACTCTGCCGCTTCTGCGCGTTCCAGCGCCTGCCCGGACAGGAGGGCGCGTACGCGATGACGCCGAAAGAGGTCGCGCGGAAGATCGAGGAGCGCCTGCACGAGCCGATCACCGAGGTGCACATGGTGGCCGGCGTGCATCCGAAGCTCCCCTACTCCTATTACCTCGACATCCTGCGCGCGGTGAAGGCGGCGCGGCCTTCGATCCACATCAAGGCCTTCACGATGGTGGAGATCCACCAGATCCAGAAGCTCGCGCGGAAGCCCTTGCCCGAGGTCTTCGCCGAGCTGAAGGAAGCCGGACTCGGCTCGCTGCCGGGCGGCGGCGCCGAGATCTTCGCGCAGCGCGTGCACGACGAGGTCTTCAAGCTGAAGATCGACGGAGAGCGCTGGCTCGAGATCGCGCGCGAAGCGCATCGCGCCGGACTATTCACCAACGCGACGATGCTCTACGGCCACATCGAGACGCTGGAGGAGCGCATCGATCACCTCGGCCGCCTGCGGGCGCTGCAGGACGAGACGAACGGCTTCCAAGCGTTCATCGCCCTCTCCTTCCATCCGAAGAACACCGAGATGGATTACCTCCCCGAGCCGACGGGCTGGGAGGACTTGCGCAACGTCGCCGTCTCGCGCCTCTACCTCGACAACTTCCCGCACGTGAAGGCGTACTGGATCATGCTCGGGTTGCCGATGGCGCAGCTCGCGCTCACCTACGGCGCGAGCGACCTCGACGGCACGGTGAGCGAGGAGCGCATCTATCACGACGCCGGAGCTCTTACGCCGCAGGCGCTCTCCCGAGCGCAGCTCGAGCGCTTCATCCGCGACGCCGGGCGCGAGCCGGTAGAGCGCGACACGATTTATCGCGCGATCGAGCGCGCCGTGTGAAACCACGGCGCCGGATCGCGCCGTCTGGCGATCGCGCGATCGAGCGCGCGAGCGGAGCGCGCGACGATCGATCCGGCCGGCGGGTTACGGCAGGAGCGAGCGGGCGCTCGGCGCCGCGCCGCCGCGCGCGGAGAAGCGCACCACAAGTATGTGGATCGCGCGCACGCGCTCGCCGGCTTCCTGCACACCCAGTTCCTCGCGCTGGAGATCGAGACCGCGCGTGCGCACGGCGTCGACGAAGCGCTCGAGCGTGACCCGGCCCGGATCGGCGAAGCAGGCCGCGCCGCCCGGCTCGAGGCAGCGTTCGATCAAGTCGAGGATCGGCGCGTGATGCCGCGCCTCGTAAGTCACGTCGCAGCCGAGGATGTACTCGAAGCGCTCGCGGAAGCTCGCGTCGCGCCAATCGAGCCAGAGCGTGCGGACGCCCTCGGCGCCATTGAGCGCCGCGTTGTGGCGCGCGAACGCCAGCGCTTCCTCGAAGTAGTCGGCGAGCGTCACACGCGCACCGCGCAGCGCGGCGGCGATCCCCCCCACGGCGACGCCGCAGCCGAGATCGAGGACGCGCTTGCCGGTGAGCTCGAGCCGTCGCCCGATCCAGCGCGCCAATCCGATCGACGCGGGCCAGAGCTCCCCGTAGTAGGGCAGCTTCTCGTCGGAGAGCTCGGCGGGCGAGAGAGTGTCGAAGAGGGAATCCACTTCGCGCAGATGACGGAACCGCAACGTGCGCCCGCCGATCGAGACGCGCGCGGTCTGGATTCGCTCGGACGGGAATGGCAGCGCGGGCAGCAGCGCTTCGGAGTTCATGGCCGAGAGCGTAGCAGGTGCGCGTCCCTCCCGTGCGCGGAGGTCTTGCGCGCGGCGCGCGGCGCGGCGAGGCTGCGCAGCATGCTGCGGCCGATCTGGTTGCTCTTGCCTCTCGCGGCGGCGGCGCTGGTGGTGATCTACCTCGCGCTGCAGCAGGGCGAGCTCGGGTCTTCGCGCGAGCGCGAGCTCCTGGAGGAGCGGCGCCGGCGCGATCGCATGCCGCCGCAACCGGGCCCCCCGCCGAGCGCGGAGCCGAAGACGCTCTGGTTCGCCCGCAACGAGCCCGATTGGCGTGCGAGCGAGGTCGCCGAAGAGCTCTACGCCGAGCTGCTCGCGCTCGACTCGCTCGTCGCCCGCGGCGCGTGGACGCGCGAGGAAGAGGACCGCGCGCGCACCCGTGCACTCCCGAGCTCCGCCGTGCTGGCCCGCCTCGCGGCACTCGCGACCTGCGCGGCGCGCCCCGAGAGCAACCAACGAGCGCTCCCGCTCGTCGTCCCCCTGCTCCTCGCCGACCGCCTCGACGAGCCGGCGCTCTTCGCGCCGCTCTGGAGCCTCTACCGCGAGCCGATCCGCGCGGAGCTGCTGCGCGAGCACGCGACGCACGCGGCGCGATTGCGCGCGCTCCTCCCACGCGTGCCACAGCCGGCCGCCGAGGAGCTGGTCCTCGCGCTCTGGTCCGCGGATCCGCCCGGCTTCCTCGCTCGCCCCACGGCGCCGGAGCTCCTGCGCGGCACCGGCCGCGGCGCGAGCTTGGAGCGCTTGCTCCCGCTGCTCGCGGAGCTCGCCGCGCCCGAGCCGCTGGAGGCCTGGCTCGCCGTCGCTCGCGAGCTCTCGGCCGGAGCGCAGCGCCAGGAGCGAGATCGAGCGCTGTTCTCGGCCTTGGCGACGAAGGTCGCGGACGCCGCGCTGGAGAAACGCCGCTCCGATGAGCACCTGCGGCGCGCGCTGGCCATCGAAGCCGAGCTCCGCGGCGAGAGCCTGCTCGAAGGTCTCGAGCGGCGGGCCGCCACCGCCCCCGCGGGCTCGCCCGCGCGGGTTCAGCTCGAGCGCCTCACGCGCGCCGAGCGCGGGTCGCGCTGAAGCTGGGCGGACTTTCGGCCGATCATCGCCTTGACCGATCGTTCGATCGGAGGCAGAACTGCGCGGGCGTTGACACACCTCGCTCCGGCCGACCCGGCCCACCGAGCGCGGCTCGTGCCTCCCCTTTCATCCGTCCTCGGAGGTTCGCTCCCATGAACCGTGGATTCCTGCTCGCCGCCGCGGCTGCCGCGGCCTTCCTGCTCCCGGGGCGCTCGAGCGCCCAGTGATGCGGTGGTCGTAGCTCCGCCAGTTTGGCGAAGATCGACATCCGCTGGAACGACCGCTCGAGCTCCGGCGACACCGCCGAGTCCGGCATCTACGACGTGCTCGGCGTGAGCGACAGGACGAAGCCCGTCTTCGTGCTCCTCGCCCCGAGCTTGAACGAAGTCGAGCAGGGCAAGCTCGACGCCATCTTCAAGGACGAGCGCGTCATGATCGGCGCGCGCTTCTTCACGATGGTCCGCGTGCCCACCGAGCGCGCGGGCGCGCGCGTCGCCGCGGCCCTCGGACGAGAGTCGCTCGAAGGCATCGGGATGGCCGCGTTCGACACCCAAGGTGCGCTCGTCGGGTTCGTCGACGGCAAGCACTCGCCTTCGAAGGCCTACGGCCTGATGAAGGACGGCGTGCGCAAGGCGTTGCCCGCGGTGTCGGTGGACGCGACCGCGAAGTCGCTCCAGCGCATTCTCACCGACCTCGACAAGATCGATTCCGAACGGAAGACGATCGACCTCGCACTCGGCCGCGCCGGACTCGCGGAAGCGAAGAAGGCGAAGCTCGAGAAGCAGAAGGAAGAGCTCGCGCAGCGCCAGAGCAAGCTCGACGAGCAGGAGACGCAGCTCTGGAAGAAGGTCTTCGAGGTGAGCGCTCACTGAGCGACGGAGCCCGCATCGACGCGGGCGCCCCTCATGGGCTGGCAGCGCCGTTCGGGCGCGGCCGGCCGACCTGCCTCGAAGAGAGAAAGCGGCGTCGCGCTCGAGCGCGACGCCCGCGCTGCCGAAAGGGCCGCTGGAGGTAAAACCTCCCGCGGCCCTCGCTCTTTTCCGCGCGCTGCGGCGGAGCGACGGCCCCACGCAGAGGAACGGACATGGTGCGGATGCGATCGCTGCTCGGGACGGCGGCTCTCGCGCTGCTCGCGGCTTCGGCCGACGCGCAGTTGCGCTTCACGCAGGACTTCGAGCGCTTGGCGGCCGGGAGCGATGGCAGCCCCGCGTTGCAACCACTGCAGCCCGGCTGGGTCGTCGAGAACGGCACCTATGTGCAATCCGCGGCGGAGGGGCGCTACGACTTGGTCGCGTTCTTCCCCACCTATCTGCGCGGCCGCGTGCTGCTGCGCACCAAGCTCGCGCATCGCGCGGCCTTCGCGGGCGGAGGACTCGTCTTCGCGAGCTCGTCGCGCGAGCGCTTGGAGCACGCGACCATCGTGCGCTTCGACGGGCTGCAGGAGCTGCTCTACGGGACCTACCGCGATGGCGTCCTCGAGCCGGATGGAAGGCTGATCGTGCAGCAGCCGCTCGAGCCCAGCGCGTGGATCGAGCTGCAGGTGGAGCTCGACGAGAACGCGCGGCGCTACGCGGTGAAGGTGAACGGCGAGCTCGTCGGCGCGGACCTCCCGCTGCGCACCGGCTCCGGTTACGCCGCGCTCCAAGCCTCGAACGGCCGCGTCGCGTTCGACGAGGTCTACGCGGAGATCCAGAGGGACTACGATCGCAACGTGCGCTGGCCCGCGCGCTTCGCGTTGCTCGGTGAGAGCTTCGCTTACCCGGAGCCCGTGCACGGCCGCCTCGTCTCCGCGGACCGCGAAGACGATGGCGATCTCCACTTGCGGACACTCGCGCCGCAGGCCGAAGCGATCTCGGCGCTCGCGTCGCGACGCAGCGGCGGCTTCGCCGCGCTCGAAGGCGCCGCGCGGCGCGTGCGCCTCTTCGACGCGCAGGGTCGCGAGGAGAGCGCGTTCTCCTTCGGCGGGCTGGAGCTGGCGATCGACCTCGACGTCGATGCCGCGGGACGCGTGCACGTCCTCGCGAAGAACGGCGACGTGCTCGTGCTCGACCAGAGCGGGCGTGCGATCGCCTCCGGCTTCCTCGCTCCCGAGCGCCGCTCCGGCGCGCGCTTCCGCGCGATCGCGGTGCGCGGCGACGGTCGCGGCCTCCTCGTCGACGGAGCGACGCCACGCGGGATCGAGACCGTCCTCGACGGCGAGATCGTGCGCTACGCGGGCGAGCACGCGCTGCCTCCGGACCTGCGCGACCTCGCGTTCTCGCGCACGGAGAGCGCGGACGAAGCGCGGCTCTACCTCGCGTGCGGAGAGCGCGTGGAGGCGCGTCAGCTCTCCGCGACCAAGGGCCTCGGCGGAGCCCTGGAGTCTCTCTCCGGCGTCGAGCGTCGTCTCGACGCGGTCGCGATCGAAGTGGCGCCCGGCGGCTGGATCGGAGTACTCGATCGCGCGAGCCAGCGCTTCTTGCGCTTGCCCCCGGAGCTCTCGCGCGCGGAGCCGCGCTGGAGCTTCGAAAGCGACGGATCCTGGCGCGCGACATGGATCGCGCCGCGGCCAAAGGAAGAGCTCTCCGCCGAGCTCCGGTGGACCGACGCGCGCGGCACGCCGCGTCGCGCGACGCCGAAGCACGTCTCCGACGGACGCGCGCAGACCTTGAGCGCCGCCGAGCTGCCGCGCGGAACCGCCGTGCGCCTCGAGCTGCCGGGTGCTTGCTGGGACGAAGTCCCCGCGCGCACCGAAGGTCGAACGCTCGCGCTGCGGACACCGGCCCCCGAGCGCGAGCTGCACAGCGTGCGCGTGCCCGTGCTGGCGCTGGTCTTCACGGATGTGCGCCATCGCTCGCAGAGCGAGACGCTCTTGCCCGAACCCGAGCTGCTCTCGGCGGCCGAGCGCGCGCGCATCGAAGCGGAGCTGCGCGAGGGCGCGGCGTTCTACTGGAGGAACAGCGGCGCGCGCCTCTGGCTCGACGTGACGGTGCGCTTCCTCGACGAGCCGTTGCTCGCGGGGGCGCTCCACGCCGGCGGCGAGAGCGAAGGCGAGCCGCTGCGTGCGGAGCTCGACTCGCGCGCCCGCGCGCTGCAGCTCGAGCTCGCGAGCTACTCGAGCGTGATCGTCGTCTCGGCGCGCAGAGCCTTCGACAGCGCGACCGGAACCTGGTCGCTGCAAGGACGCGGCGGCGCATCGACCGTCGGGCCAGAGAATCGCGGCTGCGGAATCTCGTGGTGGAGCCTCCCCGCGCCGAGCGGAGCGAGCTTCTGGCTCTTCGTGCGCGAGCTCCACCACCAGCTCGAAGCGCTCTTCGCCGCGGTCGGACATCCCGAGTACGGATCGCCGGCGTTCCGCTCTTCGATCGCTTCCGCGGCGCGCTTCGGCGAGCACCACGACGGGCTGGCGGAGCTCCTGCGCCAGTGGCCCGAGTGGAAGTGGTGGGCGCTCCTCGATCTCCCGGCGCTGAGCTCGCGCCGCAGCGCCTTCGGCGAGCTCGCCGTCGCGCTCGACACGGACGGCGACGGCTTGCCGGATGAAGATCCGCGTCTGCCGCTCGACGAGCTGCGCTTCGGCTCGGACCCGCTGCGCGCGGACAGCGACGGCGACGGGCTCTCGGATGCGGCGGAAGCGCAGCTCGAGATCGGCAGCGCGCTCGGCGGCGCGGGATGGTCGCAAGCGGTGTTCGCCGCGCGGCCGAGCCCGCGTCTCCGCGATGCCGACGGCGACGGGATCGAGGACGCTCGCGACGAGGAGCCGCTCTATCCGCTCACGGCGGAGATCCCGCTCGCGAAGGAAGCGCCGCGCATCGACGGCGCGCCGAACGACGGGACGAGCCAGCGCCTGCTCGCCGTCGCGGATCCGCGCTTCGGTCTCGAGCTCGCCGCGGCGCATCGCGACGGCAATCTGTACCTGGAGGTGCGCCTCGATCGCCCCGGGCGGGTGGAGCTCTTGCTCGATGGAGCCGCGGATGGCTGGTTCGTAGGTCGCGAGAACTACCGGCTGCGCTTCGAAGCGAGCGGCGGAGCTCCGACGTTCGAGCTCGCGGTGGAAGGCGGCGCTCTACCGAGCCGATGGCCGGAGGGAGAGCGCGCGGGGATCCCGCTCGCGAACCAACTCTGGAAGGCCGTGCGCGAGGAAGGAGGTGCGACGCGCTTCGAGCTCGAGCTGCCCTCCTCCACCGCGACCGGGCTTCACCTCGCCGCGGGCCGCAGCATCGGCCTCGCCCTCGCGGTCTCGACACCTGTGAGCGAAGCCGACGGCATCGACGCGCTCAGCGTCTTCGAGCCGCACCGCTTCGCGCGCTTCCACTTCGTCGATCGACCGCCCGCGGACGCGCGCTGACGCAGCGCCGAGACGCGCGAACGCGAAGAGCGGCTCCGCCGCTCAGCGTCCCTGATAGCTCGGCAAGTCGCGCTCGATCGCCTCGCTGTCGAAGAGATCGCGAAGCGTGCTGGCTTGTCCACGCCCTTCGAACGCGAGGCGCAGATAGGAGAAGAAGCGCGCTTGATGCGTGTCGCCCTGCGCGTGCATCAGGTAGTGGAAGAGCAGATAGCACTGCGCGTACTTCTGACCTTGGCCCGAGGAGGCCTCGAAGTCGCTGACGCCGAAGTTCAGGACGCGGTGCAGCCCGTAGCGCTTCGCCTCCGGCGTTCGCTCGAAGAGCACGCGATGCGCCTCCTGGAGGCGCTTCGGCGCCAGCTCGAGGACGCCGGTCCGCCGTCCGGCCGGTCGCAGCAGAATGCCTTCCATGTACTCGCCCCAGCCCACCGAGAGCCAGGGCGGCATCTCGCCGAGCGCGCGCTCGCTGCCGCCCGCGAGCTCGAAGAGCAGCTGCCGCGTCGCCTCGTGGAAGAGAGCGCGCGCGACGCCATCCTTCGCATAGGTCTGCAGCACGCGCGTCGTCGGCTCGTAACGCGAATCGACGTGCGTCGAGACGCGCGGAAAGCGCGAACGCTCGCGATACACCTCGACCTGCATGGGCTCCAGCACTTCGCGGAGCGAGAGGCGCTGCTGATAGAGCTCGTAGAACGCGCGGTAGAACTGCTCGAGCTCCAGCAAGATGCCGATGGCTTCGGCGAGCCCGGCATCGCAGCGCAAGGAGTAGTGCTCCGAGCGCAGCTCCCAGGCCTTGCCCCACGAGGAGCGGATCTCGAGCAGCTTCTCGAAGCTCACCGCGCCGCCGCGCTGCGGCACCATCCAACGCCCGCCGCGCTCGCGATGACCGAGGCGCGCATGCGCGACCTGGTTCTGCGCGTCGCCCAGCAGCACGAGCCAGAGGAAGAGCTGCGCCTCGTGCGGCAGCTCGTGGGCGCGGCACTGTTCCGCGAGCGCGAGCAAGCTCGCGGCGTCGTTCGAGGCGAGCCCGAGGTACTGGGTCAGGACGCTGCCCTGCGCGCGGAAGACGCTCTTCGACGCGCTCACCTGCGCGCGCGGGACCTCGCGCTCGACACCTTCGATGCGCAGCACGAACTTGTCGGGATCCTCGAGCACGATGCGACCGCGCAGCGCATTGCCCCCCACGAGTTCCACTTCGTCGCGTCGATCCTCTTCGCGGCCGGAGTCCGCGCCGTGGCTCGCATGAGCCGCGGAGCACGCGAGGAGGGCAATGGAGGCGCGCAGGATCCACCGCCGGAGCTCGCCGAGCGTTCTCATCGCCGCTGCTCCAGCGCCGCGCGCCAACTCTCGATCGCCGCGGTGCAAGCCGCGGGGCTCCCGCTGATCCAGTCGCAGCGGTTCGGCTCGCCCGTCGCGCGCTCGAGAGCGACGCTAGCGCAGAGGCGCACGAAGGGCTCGCGATCCTCGAGGGCCGCCAAGAGATGCGGACCGGCGACGCGCGGCGAGACGCCGCCCAGCGCGAGGGCCGCGTAACCGCGCTCGAGCCCCGACTTCTCCTGCAGACGCCGCAGGAGCGCGAGCTGCGTCTGCGGCGCGCTGCGGCGCGCGAGCTCGGAGCAGAGCGCATCGCCGAGAGGCACCCGCGGCTCGAAGACCACTTCGGCGTTGCCACCCGAGGGCGCGCGTCCCGTGAGCTCGTTCGCGATCGATACGGCGACGAGCTCGCGATAGCTCGCTTCGTGGCGCGCTCGCAGCCCCTCGAGCAACGCGGCGATGCGCGCGAGCGCCTGCTCGCGATTCGCCTCGCGATAGATCGGGCTCAAGCGCTTCGAGATCGCGAGATCGACGAGGTCGGCGATCTCCTGTCGCGCCGCTTTCACCGAGCGCTTCTCGGCGACGAGCGAGACGAGCGCGGCGGCTTGAGCTCGCAGCGCCTGCTCGAGCTTCGAGCTCACCGGAGCTTCTGCGCTGCGCGCCGCCGCCCACGCGAGCAGCAGCTCCAAGCCGTCCGCTCCACCCGTCGCGCCGAGGGCCTCCATCGCGCGGCGCAAGAGGAAGCGCTCGGCCGGGGCGAGCGAGTCGAGATCGCGGCCTTTCAGCAGCGGACGCGCAAGGCGCGCGGCGACGGCTGCGAGCGCGGGCGGACGCAGCGCGCTCAGGATCTCGAGCGCCGCGACGCGCAGCGAGTCCTCGGCGCGCGGATCTTCGGAGAGCTCCGCGGCGAGGAGCGCGCGCTCCTCGCTCGGCGCGAAGCGCAGCGCCTCCGCGCGCAAGAGCGGATCGACTTGCCCGTCGCGTGCGACCGCGAGCAGCACTCTCCGCCCGGGCTCGCCCAAACGCGCGAGCTGCTCCAAGTAGACGAGTCGCGCCGGCGGCAGGATCTGCGACAAGGAACTCGACGCGCTCTCGAGCCCGGTGAAACGCAATTCCCTGGCGCTAGGCGCCGGCGTGCCGACCCAACCCAGGAGGACCTCCGCGGAGCTCGCATCACCGAGGGCCGAGGCGCTGCGCGCGATGCGCGCCAGCTGCACCAGCGCGCGATGGCGCGCGTCGTTGGCGTCGGGCCGATCGGGCGCGTAGCCGGGCGGCGTCTCGGGACAGCGCCAGCGCGTCGCCGGCTCGCGCAGGACGGCTTCGAGATAGCGGCGCACTTCGTCCGGTGCCTCGCGCTGTGGGAGCCGCGCGAGTGCCACCAGCGCTGCCATCGCGAGATCGGGATGGCCGAGGAACGCGTGCGCGCGCTTCGCGAGGAGAGCCGCCGCGCGCGGCTCGCCGATGGAGCCGATGGCGTGCATCAGCACGGCGAGGCGCCAGCGCTCCTCTTCCTTCGCCAGCGCCTCGAGCAGCGGGTCCAGCGCCGGTGCGTAGCGACGGCGGCCGAGCGCCAAGGCCGCGCGACACCACTGCACGGGATCCTTGGTCGAACCGAAGCGCTCGACGAGCGCATCCAACGCCGCTCGGCCTCCCAGCCGCTCGAGCGCGACGACCGCGTTGCGCCGGAGGAACGGATGCTCGTGGTCCAGGTACTCGACGACCGCCGGCACCGCGCGCTCACCGAAGAGATAGAGCTGCTCCCCGAAGCCGAGCTCGGGATCGTGTGGATGGCGCTGCACGAGCTGCTCGGCGACGAAGCGCAGCCACATCGCCCGATCGGGGTCCGCGTCGCGGCGCGGCGCAGGAGAGCCATGCGTCGGACGGCCGATCTGGGCCGCGATCTGCTCGCAGAGAGGCTCCAGCGCGGGCTCCGAGCGCGCCGCATCCAGCGCCGGAAGCACGGCCTCGCCGAGCTCGATCAAGTGGGCGCGCGTCTCTTCTTCCGAGACGAGTTGCGGATGGAGGAGGAGGCGCAGGAGCGGCGCCAGAGTCATCCACCAGAACGGTCGCTGCACGGGCGGCGGATACGGCAGCTCGCCGCCGCCGCGCGTGAACGGATGCTCCGCGCGGTCGACCTCGCCGAGCCAGCCGATGTGCGCTGTGAGATCCCAGGTCAGCACGCGCAGCAGCGCGAACCCGCCGGGAACGGCGGGTGCGATTTCGATGGTCTGCGGAGTCGAGGCGGTGCGGCGCTCTCCGTTCGCGTTCGTCGCTGCCGGCGTCGATGGGGTTCGCGGCGGGCCTACCGGCGTGTGCGGCAGAGCGCGGGAGAGATCGAGCGGCGTCCCCGGAGGAAGAGCCAGATCGAGATCGAAGCGGATCGCTAGCGCACGCGCCGCGCCATCGGCGCTCGACACCGAGAGGTGTGCGAGCGCCGGCAGGGCGAGGGCAAGGACGGGGATCGCGGCGCGGAAGCTCATGCGACGTGGCATCGGAGCGGCGCGCGTCGGACGGCCGCACGCTGGAGCGTGCGCGACCTACGCGCCTCGTCGTCGCATGCTACGCGTCCCTCGGGATTCTCGCTGCGCGACTTGCCCACCGGCTCCACGGAACCGCGTGAAAGAAGGCCGACGGCTCCTACAATCCCGGCGGAAGATGCGGCTCCCCCTCCGCGCTCCCCTCCGCATGAGTTCGCACTCCGCTCCCACCGGTGTCTACGACGCCGCGATCGTCGGTGCCGGCATCGCCGGCGCCGCGACGCTCTTCCACCTCGCGAGCGCCGGGTGGCGCTGCTTGCTGCTCGAACGCGAGGCGCTGGCGGGCATGCACTCGACCGGGCGCAACGCGGCGATGATCCGCCAGAACGTCGCCGATCCCGTGGAGCGCCGGCTGGCGCAGAAGAGCGCCGCGTTCTACGCCGAGCCGATCGGCTTCGATGCGCCGCTCGAGTTCCGGCGCTGCGGCTCGCTGCTGCTCTTCGGAGGCGCGATCGCCCCGCACGCCGCCGATCCCGAGCTCGGCGCGGTGCCGCTCGAGCGCGCGTCGAGGACTCCCGACGAAGCCCGAGCGCTGGTGCCGCTCCTGGACGGGACGCCCTTCGGCAGCGCGGAGCTCTGTGCCTCGGACGGCGTGCTCGACGTCGCGGGGCTGCTCCAAGGCTATCTCGGTGCCTCGCTCCGTCGGGGCGCCGAGCTCCGCCTGCGCGCGCGCGTCGCGGCCGTCGCGAGAGAGCCCGGCGGCGTCTTCCGCTTGGAGACCGAGGCGGGCACGTTCCGGGCGGCGCGCGTCATCGACGCCGCGGGTGCCTGGTGCGGCGCGCTCGGCGCGGCCCTCGGATCGCGGGTGGGCCGCGTCCTCGCGCCGCTGCGCCGACATCTCTTCGTCACGGCTCCGCTCGCTTGGGTGGAGAAGAGCTGGCCGTTCACGTGGGACGAAGGGAACGGCTTCTATTTCCGACCCGAGTCCGGTGGGCTGCTCTTCTGCCCCTGCGACGAGCGAGCCGCGCCGGCCGGCGAGGTCGCCGTCGATGCCGCCGCCGAAGAGCTCGCGCTGGAGAAGATCGCCCGCTGTCTCCCGCGCTTGCTGGACGCGCGCTTCCGCTTTCGCTGGGCTGGCCTCCGCACCTTCGCGCCCGATCGCCGCCCGCTCGTGGGCGCGGATCCCGACGTGGAAGGACTGCTCTGGTGCGGCGGACTCGGGGGGCACGGCATCAGCACCGCTCACGAAGTCGGTCGCCTCGCTGCAGGTGCGGCGAGAGGCTCGGCCGAGGGAGAGGACGCCATCCTCCTCGCGCGCCTCGCCCCCGGGCGAAGTTGCACCGTGGAAACCGGCGCCGTACGGAACTAGAATCGCGCCGAGCTTCCAGCGCGGGTACCGATGCCTTCCCTCCCGCCGCTATCGGCCATATCTCGCCGAAGCTTCCTCCGCCTCGGTATGCGGGGAGCAGCGAAGCAGCTACGGATTGCGACCTTCCTCTTCTCCCCACACCACCCGTGGAGGCCGACCCCACCGTGCCTACCCCTGTCGTCCCCGGCTCGGAACCGAGCCCGATTCCTGCCGCACGCCGTCCCCCGAAGGCCCCGACCGCTCCCATGGACACCGAAGAACACCCGCCGATCGACGAGGAGGAGTCCGAGGAGGACGGCCAGTTCCTCTCCGCTCCGCACGACGCTCCCGGGCAGCGCGTAGCGGTCCTCGTCGATATCCAGGACATGTACCACGCCGCGAAGCGGCTGCATTCGCGGCCCCTCGCCTACGCCAAGGTGCTCGACGCCGTGGTGCGCGATCGAACGCTGATCCGCGCGGTGGCCTACGTGATCGATCGCGATGGCGTCGATCAACAAGGTTTCGTCGATCACCTGCGCCACTCGGGCTTCCTCGTGCGCCGAAAGCCCATCTACGAGCGCCCGGACGGCTTCCGCAAGGCGAGCTGGGAGGTCGGCATCGCGATGGAGGCGCTCCAATGCGCCGCGAAGTGCGACGTGATCGTTCTCGTCACCGGAGACCCGGACTTCACGCCGCTGGTCGAAGAGATCACGACCCGAGGCGCGCTCTGCGAGATCGCCTGCTTCCCCGAAGTGGCGGCCCACCCGCTGCTGCACAAGGCCGACTACGTGAACGTCCTCGGACGCGAGCACCTGTACTGAGCGCTGGCTGGTCCGACGTCTGGCTGGTCCGACGTCTGGCAGGTTCGACATCGAAGTCGCACCTCCGGCTCTGGTGGCTCCTCATCGATCGCGGGCGCGTCCGGTTTTGCCCCCTCTCGGGGCTCATCGGACGCGCCCGCGGGCCGTCTCGGACGGAGCGCGGAGAATTCCCCGGGGTCCGATGCACGGCACCCCAGCCGATCTCCGATAGCCTGGTGGTCCCGCGGTGCCGATCGCGACCGCGAAGTCCTCCTCCGATGATCGAATCCAACCTCCGATCGAACGCGCCTGGCGGCTCGGGGATCGCTCCGCGGGTGCCCTGCGCTCCTCTCCGTGGCTCGGCGGAAGCGCGCCTTGCCGCTCCGGCCGCGGCCCATCTGCGGAGCGCCTCGGGCCTCCCCCCTGAGCTTGAGGTGGCGGCCTTCCACGAGACGGACAGCACGGTCTTCGCGCGCGTTCGGCGGTGCTGCGCGGGGCTCGGCGCGGCGCTCGGCTTCGCGAGCCTCCTCGCCGCGCAGTCGACTCTGCCCCAGATGCCACGCGCTCAGGTGAACGGGGCGCGCCGCTTGAACAGCCAGGGCGTCACGACCCCCTTCCTAACGGCGCCGACGGCCGAGAACATCGGCCTATTGCCCGCGCCGATCTTCCCGCGCGCGGGCCTGGAGCGCACCATCAAGGTGCCTCTGCCCGTCGGATCGGGAAGCTCGAAGACGCGCGCGCGCTCCGCATCGAAGCAACCCGGCTTCGAATACGACCCCGAGCACGCCCGCGAGATCTTCGCCGCGGCGGATCGCGACGAGGACGGCTACCTCACGCTGCGCGAAGCGCACGGCGCGCTGAAGATCGAGCCCGACAGCTTCGAGCGCGCGGATCGCAACGGCGATCGGCTGCTCTCCTTCACCGAATTCGACGAGCGCCTGCGGAGCAGCATCGCGTCGGGCGGCTTCTTCATCGATGCCGCCACCGCCGAGCGCAAGAAGACCGAGAAGGACGAGAAGCTCTCCTTCGAATCGGTGGCGCGGAGCCGCGTGCGCGCGCGCATGGCGATGGCCGATACCAACGCGGACGGGCGCCTCGGCGAGGCCGAGCTCGGCGAGCTCCTGCCCACCGTCGCGCCGCGCTGGCAGCCGATCGCCTTCCTGAACCGCTACGACGTCGACGGCGACGGCGGCGCGGACGAAGAAGAGCTCTATCAGGCCGTGCTCGATCTGCGCGCGAGTGGAGACAAGGAGCTCGGACGCAAGGCGGAGAGCATCTCGCGCGAGCTCGCCGAGCTGCGCGACGACGCGGCCGCGCGCACCGGAACCCTACTGCGAGCCTTCGACCGCGACCGCGACATCGCGATCGACACGCTCGAGCTCGAGGCCGCCCTCGCGACCCTCGATACGCCGCTCAACTCCGGTCAGCTCCTGCTGCTCGATCGCAATCAGGACTTGGAGCTCGATCGCGCGGAGCTCGAGGCCGCCCTCTCCGAGCCCGTCTCCGCGCGCATCCTGGCACCGCTCGCCGATTTCCTCGCCGAGCGCTTTCCGCTCGGGCTCGTGCCGACGCCGCTCGCGAAGCTCGACGGGGACAACGACGAACGCGTCTCGCTGCAAGAGCTCTCGTTCTGGCTCGCGAAGCACCCCGAGGCGGTGCCCGCCGAGGCCTTGATGGCGAAGTTCGACCGCGATCGCGATGGCTTCCTCGACCTGCGCGAGCTCTTGCGCTTGCTCGGACGCGAGCCCGCGACCACGGCACTCGTGCCGGGGAGCCCGTCGCCGCGCGAAGCACTGCCGGAGAGTCTGCGTCTGCTCGATCGCGACGAGGACGGGGCCCTGACCTACGCCGAGATCGCCGCGGTCTTCGAAGCGCGGCTCGGCGTCCCCGGACAAGGCGAGAAGATCTTCGCCCAGTGCGATCGCAACGCCGACGGCAAGCTCGACGCCGCGGAGCTCGCGACCGTCTTCGGCGCGGAGAGCGTCGAACGCGAGAGCGACGGAGCCGGCGAGAGGGCGGCGGAACCCACGCCTCGCGAGCGCCTGCTGCAGGCTCATGACGCGGATCGCGATGGCGGCTTCAGCGCCGAGGAGATCGAGCGCTGGGCCGACGAGCGTGGCGCTCTGGTCTCTCTCCCGGCGCTGCTCCGCTCGGCGGATCGAGATCGCGACGGCAAGCTGGTCGCCGAAGAGCTCGACGCCGCGCTCGCGTGGGAGCTCGAGCAAGCATCGTCCGTCTCCGCCGAGCCGATCCCGGCGTCGGAGATCCACTCCCGCTTGCCGCTCCCGCTCGGCCTGCTCGCGCTCGATCAGAACGCCGACCGCCGCATCTCGCCCCGCGAGCTCGCTCTCGCCCTCGGCGCGGAGCATCACGCGCGGATCCGCGCGCTCTTCCGCACCTACGACGTCGATGGGTCGGGACAGCTCGAGAGCGCGGAGCTGCGCTGGCTCGGACTCCGCTGAGAGGCGAAGCAGAGATCGTATCTATCTCCTCTCGGATCCTCGCTGGCGCAGCGCCGGACGGCGCGGCCGCTCGTTGAGGAACCTTCCTTGCTCGCTCTCGGAGCGCGCTCCCGCTCTCCAAGTGGCTTCGAGCGCAGCGCTCTGAGATCATCCCGCGCCACGCCGTCCGCGGCGTTCCCTCTCCTCGCTTCCCTCGCTCGGCTCGCCCCGCGCCATGCGCTACCTCTCCGGCATCCAGCCCTCCGGCATCCTGCACCTCGGCAACTACTTCGGCGCGATCCGGCAGCACATCCGCAGCCAGGAGGATCACGACGCGTACTACTTCATCGCCGACTATCACGCGCTCACGACGTTGAAGGAGCCGGAGAAGCTTCGCGGCTACGTGCGCGACGCGGTGCTCGACTACCTGGCCCTCGGCCTCGATCCGCGCAAGGCCGTGATCTTCCGCCAGTCCGACGTGCCCGAGGTGACCGAGCTCGCGTGGATCCTCTCGACTCTGACGCCGATGGGTCTCCTCGAGCGCTGCACTAGCTACAAGGACAAGATCGCGAAGGGCATCGACGCGGATCACGGCCTCTTCGCGTATCCCGTGCTCATGGCCGCGGACATCCTGCTCTACGACGCGCAACGCGTGCCGGTAGGCAAGGACCAGAAGCAGCATCTGGAAGTGACCCGCGACATCGCGCAGCGCTTCAACCACATGTACGGCGAGACGCTGGTGGTACCCGAGGCGGAGATCGACGAGCGGACCGCCCTGGTCCCCGGCATCGACGGACAGAAGATGTCGAAGAGCTACGGCAACACGATCGAGATGTTCGCCACGGAGAAGCAGCTGAAGAAGACCTGCGGCAAGATCGTGACCGACTCGCGCAGCGTCGAGGAGCCGAAGGAACCCGAGGGGAACAACGTCTTCGAGCTCTACAAGCTCTTCGCGAGCGAGACCGAGCTCCAGGACATGGCCGCGCGCTTCCGCGCCGGCGGCTACGGCTACGGCGAGGCGAAGATGGCGCTGCACGCGAAGATCCTCGAGTACTTCGGCACCGCGCGTGCGCGGCGCGAAGAGCTCGCGAAGGACCCCGGCGCGGTCGAGGCGATCCTGCGCGACGGCGCCTCCCGCGCGCGCGCCGTGGCGCAGCGCACGTTGGAGCGCGTGCGTCGCGCCGTCGGGTTGCGCTAGCGCGCGCATGTTCCTCGCCGCCCTCCTCGCGCTCGACCTGCTGGCTCTCTTCGTCGGCGCGCGCTGGAGCGCCGCCGCAGGCCGAGGAGCCGAGAGCTTCCGCACGCGAGAGCTCGCCCGCGCGCTCGCCTGGTGCGCGCTCTGCGGCGCGGCGTTCCCGTTGCTCGCGATCTTCGCGACGAGCAGCGGCTTCGCCGCGCTGCGCGCGTTGGGACATGCGCTCTTCTGCGTCGGCCTGCCGCTGCTCGGCTGGTGCGGCGCGCGCGCTTGGCGTCGGCGCAGTCTGTGGAGCGGCGCGCTGCTGCTCGTGATCTTCAGCGCCGGCGAGCTCGCCTATCTCTGGGCGCGCCGCGTGGAGCCCTATCGCCTCGCGGTCGACACCTTCGTCGTCGATTGGCCGAGCCCGAATGACGGCGCCCCCGCAAGCGAAGCTCGCCTGCTGAAGGTCGCGTTGCTCGCCGACCTGCAGACCGATGTGATCGGTGCGCACGAGGAGGAGATCTTCCGCCGGCTCGACGAGGGCCGGCCCGACCTCGTGCTGTTCGCCGGCGACTACCTCCAGATCCCGCTCTCCGAGCCGGCGCAATACGAGCGCGAACGCGCGGCCTTGCGACGGCTCTTCCGCACGCTCACGCACGCGCCGCGCTACGGGTTCTTCGGCGTGTGGGGCGACATCGACTTCGCGAGCGACGTGCTGGAGGGAACGCCCGTCGCGATGCTCGACGATGCGTGGGCCGAGCTGCCCGCGGAGGCGCCGTTCCAGCTCTACGGATTGAGCCTCGCCTCCTCGCGCCGCGAGCTCTCTTCGCGCATGCTCGCGCGCATCGCGAGCGATCGCCGAGCGAGCCTGGTCCTCGGCCACGCGCCCGACTTCCTCGCGCCGCTGATCGAGCGCGGTCAGAGCCCGTGGAGCTTCCTCGCATTGGCCGGTCACGTCCACGGCGGCCAAGTCGTGCTGCCGCTGCTCGGCCCCCCCATCACCTTCTCGAAGGTGCCGAGCGAAGTCGTCGACGGCTCGCTCCAACGCTTGGGCGGGCTCAGCTACGTGATCTCGCGCGGGCTGGGCATGGAGCGCGGCTACGCGCCGCGCCTGCGCTTCGCCTGTCGCCCACAGCTCGTGTTCCTCGAGCTGCGCCTCCCGACCTGAGCACTTCGTTGCACCGGCTCTCCGCGCTGCGTAGTGTCCCCTCCCCTCCGTCGCTGGACCCCACCGGATGCTCCACCTCGCCGTCCGCCCGCGCCGCTCTCGATGCGCGGCGCTCGCCTTCGTCTTCGCCGCCCTCGCCGCCGCGGAGCTCCGCGCGCAGGAATCACCGCGGCGCCAGTGGGAGCTGCTCTTCGACGGCGAGAGCCTGAAAGGCTGGAAGCAGCGCGGCGGGGAGGCGCGCTACGAGATCGAGAGCGGCGCGATCGTCGGCAGCTCGGTGCCGAACACGCCGAACAGCTTCCTCTGCACGGAGCGGCTCTTCGGGGACTTCGCGCTCGAGCTCGAGTTCCAGGTCGATGGCGAGCTGAACTCCGGCATCCAGATCCGCAGCGAAGCGCGGCCCGACGGCCAGCGCGAGAAGGTCTTCGGCTATCAAGTCGAGATCGATCCCTCGCCGCGTGCGTGGACCGCCGGCATCTACGACGAGAGCCGCCGCGGCTGGTTGAACCCGCTCGATCGACCGGAGCAAGCCGGAGCGCGAGGTGCCTTCCGCCCCGGCGAGTGGAACCACCTGCGCGTGCATGCGGAGGGCGCTTCGATCCGCACATGGCTGAACGGTGTCCCGTGCGCCGATCTCCTCGATGCGCAGACGCTGCGCGGGTTCATCGCCTTGCAGGTGCACGGCGTCGGCAAGCGCGAAGAGCCGCTGCGCGTGCGCTGGCGCGAGATCCGCGTGCAGGATCTCGGCGCCCACGTCTGGCGCGCGAGCTCCGCGGAAGAGCTCGCCGCTTCCCGCTCGCACGAAGCGATCGCGCGCTTGCGCTTCCGTTCCCCGAGCAGCGCCTGCGCCATCGCTTGGCGCGGCCGCCTCTTGCGTCTCGATCCCACCGGAACCGCCGGGCTCGCGCCGGCGACGACGAACGAGCTCGTGCTGCACGCGCGCGGCGAGCGCATCGCCGCGCAGCTCAATGGCAAGGCCGTCGCCGAGCTCGCCGCGGCGCCGAGTGACGCACCGCGCTTCGCGCTGCTCGACGCGGAGCGCGCGGGTCTGCGCCTCGAGAAGCTCGAGCTCCTCGTGCGCGATCCGCAGGCCGTGCCGAGACTGCGCTACGCACCGAAGATCGAGAGCGAGTCCGCAGATCTCGCGAAGCTGGCCGCGGGCTTCGAGCTCGGCGCGGGCCTCTCTGCGGCGCTCTTCGCCGCCGAGCCCGCACTCGCGAATCCAGTGGCGCTCGCTCTCGATGCGCACGGAGCTGTCTACGTCGCCGAGACCTTCCGCCAGGACACGAAGGGTGTCCCCGACAACCGCTCGCACGAAGAGTGGGTCGACGACGATCTCCGCGCGCGCACGCTCGAAGATCGCACGAGCTACTTCCTCTCGCACCATCCGCGCTACCGCAGCGAGTGGCGCGAACAGCACGATCGCATCCGCAAGCTCGTCGATCGCGACGGCGACGGACGCGCCGAGACGACCACGGTCTTCGCCGAGGGCTTCAACGATCTCCTCGACGGCACGGGCGCGGGTCTGCTCGTCGATGGCGAGTCGGTCTGGTACACCTGCATCCCGTACCTATGGCAGCTCCTCGATCGCGACGGCGACGGCGTCGCCGAAGCCTACGAGCCGCTGCACCGCGGCTACGGCGTGCGTGTAGCGCTGCGCGGGCACGACCTGCACGGGCTCTGCTTTGGACCCGACGGCCGCCTCTACTTCTCCGTCGGCGATCGCGGCTACGAGCTGCGCACCGCGGAAGGAAAGCGCTTCTCCGATCCGGGCAGCGGCGCCGTCTTCCGCTGCGAGCCCGACGGCTCGCAGCTCGAGCTCTTCGCGACCGGTCTCCGCAATCCGCAGGAGCTCGCCTTCAATGCCTGGGGCGATCTCTTCACCGGCGACAACAACTGCGACGCCGGCGACTCCGCGCGCCTCGTCCACGTGGTCGAGGGCAGCGAGACCGGCTGGCGCATGAGCTATCAGTACCGCGACGACCGCGGGCCGTGGATGCCGGAAGGCATCTGGCAGCTCCGTCACGAAGGCCAACCCGCCTACGTGCTGCCGCCGCTCGCCTACGTCGGCGCGGGCCCCTCGGGCATCGCCTTCGAGCCCGGGACCGCGCTCGACGAAGCCTGGCGCGGGAAGCTCCTGCTCTGCGACTTCCGCGGCTCGGCCGCGAACAGCGGCGTCCTGGCGCTGACGCTGGAGCGCGAAGGCGCGAGCTATCGCCTCGCGAAGCAGGAGAAGCTCATCCACGGCGTGCTCACCACCGACGCCGACTTCGGGCCCGACGGCGCGCTCTACGTCGCCGACTGGGTCGCGGGTTGGGTCGGAGAAGCGCGCGGGCGCATCTGGCGCGTGCACGCGACGAACGCGGATCCGCGCGCGGCGGAGACCCTCGCGAAGCTGCGGGCGCCTCTGGCGCCGCTCGACGCTCGCGCGCTCACCGCGTGGCTCGCCGATCCGGATCAGCGCGTGCGCCAGCGCGCGCAGTTCGAGCTCGCGCGGCGCGGCAGTGCCGAGGAGCTCGCGTCCGTCGCCGGTGACGCGAATGCCGCGCGGCTCGCACGCGTGCACGCCGCGTGGGCGCTCGGCCAACTCGCGCGTCGTGACGTGCGCGAGCTCGCGGTCCTCGAGCGCTGGCTCGAGGACGCCGATGAGGAGCTGCGCGCGCAAGCCGCGCGCGTGCTCGGCGAAGCGGCTCATGCACCCGCCTTCGCGCGGCTGGTCGCTCTGCTCTCCGATGCCGATCCGCGCGTCGCGGCCCATGCCGCGCTCGCGTTGCGAAAGCTCGGGAACTCGGAAGCCGTGCCTGAGCTCGTCGAGCTCCTGCGCCGCAATGCCGATCGCGACTTGGTCGTCCGCCATGCTGCCAGCCACGCGCTCGCGGGGCTGGCGAGCGCGCCGAGGCTCAGCGCGCTCGCCGGCGATGCCGCGACCTCGGTACGCCTCGGTGCGGTGCTCGCGCTGCGCACGCAGCGCGCGCCCGAAGTCGCGGCGTTCCTCGGCGACGCCGAGGACGCGGTGAGCGCCGAAGCCGCGCGCGCGATCTACGATCGCGAGCTGCGCGCGACGTTCCCCGCGCTACGCGATCTGCTCGAACGCGCGAAGCTCGAGTCCGCTCACGCGCGCGCGGGCCTGCGCCGCGCGATCGCAGCACTCGAGATCGAAGGCGATCCCGCCGCCCCCCTCTTGGCACGCCTGGCCGCGCGCGCCGACGCGCCGGCCGCCTCGCGTGCCGAGGCACTGCGTGTGCTGGAGACCTGGGGCGAGCTCCCGCCCTTCGAGAGTGTGCATCACACGCCGGCGCTCTTCGGCCCGCGCGCGAAGAGCAGCGCCCGCGATGCCCTCGCTCCGCTCGGCGCGGTCTTGCTCGCGAGCGGCGTTCCCGATGAGGTGCGCGCCGCCGCGGCTCGCGCCCTCGCCGCGCACGAGCTCGGCGATGCGCGCGCGGCGTTGCTGGCTCTCGCGCGCGACGAAGCCGCGGATGCGGGAGCACGTCGAGCGGCGCTCGGCGCGCTCGAGCGCTTGCGAGCTCCCGAGCTCCGCGCGGCGCTCGAGAGCGCTTGGGCCGCGCGCGACGAGCGCCTCCGCGGCGAAGCCGACGAGATCCTCTCGCGACTCGAACCCGAGCAAGCGCTGGAGGTGCTGCGTTCGCGCCTCGAGCAAGGGAGCTCCCGCGAGCAGCAGCGCGCTCTCGCGACGCTGGCGGGCATGCAACGCGCGGACGCCGATGCCCTGCTCGCGCCGCGCATCGCGTTGCTCGCGAACGGCAGTGCGCCTAAGGAGCTCCTGCTCGATCTCTGCGAAGCCGCGGAGAAGCGCCGCGAGGTCGAGGCCTTCGCGAGTGCGCTGGAAGCGCATCGCGCGCGCCAGCCCGCGGCCGATCCGCTCGCCGCCTACGCGGAGTGCGAGGACGGCGGCGACGAGCGCGCGGGCCGCGAGGTCTTCCGGCACAAGACCGCCGTGGGCTGTACGCGCTGTCACGCCGTCGGCGACCAGCAGCCCGTCGATGCGACCGTGCTCGCGGGGCCGGACCTGAGCGCCGTGGGCGTGCGCCTCGATCGCCGCGCGATCCTGGAGTCGATCGTCGAGCCGAATCGCGCGCTCGCGGCGGGCTTCGAGATGCTCTACGTCGAGAGCGTGGAAGGCGAAGTGTGGCGCGGCCGCGTCGTGCGCGAGGACGAGCAGACGCTCGTGCTGGTGGCACCCGTGCGCGGCGTCGTGCAGGAGGTCGCCGTGCCGAAGGCCGACATCGATCGCCGCCAACCCGACATCTCGGGCATGCCGACGGGCCTCGCGGGCTCGCTCAGCAAGCGCGAGCTGCGCGACCTCGTGGCCTACCTCGCCTCCTGCCGGACGGAGCGCAACACCGCGCCCGCCAAAGGAACCAGCGACCGCTGAGAGGCGGCGTCAGCTTCGTGCCGCAGCCGTACTGCTCGGCGCATCGCCTGACGGCGCTGCCCGTTGTTCGCTGGCGCATCGCCTGACGGCGCTGCAGCCGTTCCCCCGTCGCGCGCTCGCATCGAGCGCGCTCTCTCGTTCCCGGAGACCGCCGATGTTCCGAACCCGTCCGCTGCGCACGGCGAGCGCCTTCTGCGCCGCGCTGCTCGCTCTCGGCTCCCTATCCTCCGCTCAGGAGAAGATCGACCAGGAGGCCCTGAAGTACCTGCGCGATCACGGACTGAGCGCCGAGAAGAGCCAGGTGATGGAGATCCTCTCCTGGCTCACCGACGTGCACGGTCCGCGCCTCACCGCGTCGCCGAACCTGGAGCGCGCGTGCCAGTGGTCCGTCGAGCAGCTGAAGAGCTGGGGCCTCGCCGATGCGCGCACCGAGAGCTGGGGTCCCTTCGGCCGCGGCTGGCGCCTCGACGCCTACTCGATGCGAGTCACCGGGGAGAACCCGTGGGTAGTCCATGGCATCCCGAAGGCCTGGACGCATTCCACCGACGGCAAGAAGAAGGGCGAGGTGCTCTATCTCGCCAAGATGACGCCGGAGCAGCTCGCGGCCCTGGAGGGGAAGCTCGGCGACAAGATCGTCATGCTCGACGAGCCGCGGCCCGCGAACGAGATCTTCGACGCGCGCTCGAAGCGCTGGACGCCCGAAGAGCTGCTGGAGCAAGTGAACGGCCGCGCCAGCGTGCCCGAAGACGCGGTGCGTCCGAGCCGCGACGTACAGCGCACCTTCGGCCGCGGCAACGAGCTCATGCGCTTGCTCTCGAAGGAGCGCCCGCTCGCGATCCTGGACCGCGGCTTCAAGGGCGACTACGGCACGATCTTCGTGCAGGGCGCCAACGCGCTCGCCGACGCCGATGCGCCGCGCGACCAGCGCCCGCGTCCCTACGACAAGAATGCGACCGTGCTGCCGCAGTTCACGCTCGCGGTCGAGCACTACAACCGGCTCGCGCGTCTCGCCGAGAAGGGCCAGAAGATCGAGATCGAGTTCGAGATCGCCGCGAGCTGGTTCGAGCACGACGGCATGGTGCCGAACGTGCTCGCCTCCATCCCGGGGAGCGATGCGCAGATCGGCGCCGAGATGGTGATGATCGGCGCGCACATCGACTCGTGGCACTCGGCGACCGGCACCACCGACAACGGCTGCGGCTCGGCGGTGATGATGGAGGCGATGCGCCTCCTCGCCGCGATGTGCAAGGAGCGCGGCATTCAGCCTCGGCGCACGATCGCGATCGGCCTCTGGTCCGGTGAAGAGCAGGGGCTCCTCGGCTCGCGCGCCTTCGTCGAGAAGCACGTCGGCACGCGCGGGCGCCGCGGCGAGGAAGGCAACTCCGAGCCGGTGCGCCATCCGCTGCACGCGAAGCTCTCGGGCTACTACAACCTCGACAACGGCACCGGCAAGATCCGCGGCATCTACCTGCAGCAGAACGAGGCCTGCGGGCCGATCTTCCGCGACTGGCTGCGCGCCTTCGGCGATCCCGAGGCCCTCACGGTGACCATCAACAATACCGGCGGCACCGACCACCAGGCGTTCGATGGCGTGGGCATCCCGGGGTTCCAATTCATCCAGGACAGCGTCTCCTACTCGCCGCAGACGCACCACTCGAACATGGACCTCTGGGATCACGCGCTGCCGGACGATCTGCGTCAGGCGGCGACGATGATCGCGCACTTCGCGTGGCACACCGCGCAGCGCGACGGCATGCTCCCGCGGAAGCCCGAGCGGCCCGCGGGCAGCGAACCCGAGCGCGGCCCGCGCCGCGGCTGAGCGCCCTCGGAGCCCGGCGAGCTTCCGGGCTGATCGGAGCCGAGCCCGACCCAGGCTAAGCCTGAGTCGGGCTCGGCTTCTACTCATGAGGCAACTATCCTGACACCGGGGAGCGATGGACGCGTCGACGCGAGATCGGTACCTGCTTCCATGACGCGCGCGAACATGCGAACGCGACGACCGCGACGACCGCTCCGCCAGCCCTCCGGCGAAGCAAGCGCCGCGCCCGCCACGCGTGAACGACATCGAAGGACACCGCGCGTCGGAGCGTGCCCGACGTCGAACTCGATTCAAGCGCAAGCGCGGCGGTCACGTCGCTTGCATCGCCTCCGGATGCGGCTCCGCTACGTCGAAAGACATCGTGCGACGTTCCGGAGTCCTCTGGAGGCGGGGGCTCCGAAACTCATGCTACGGGAGAGATCGGACGTCGACACGAGAACCGCGTCGAGAGACATCGGTTCGTCGCCCGCGTGGTGCAGTGAGATCGAGACAGCGAACAACGTCGCCCAATCGAGATTCCGATTTTCTACGAAACCACTCACGCCCCATCTTCGTTCTAGTTGCTGGAACGAAATCGGGGCAGGCGACGCAGCACGGGGCAGAGGAAGACCCATGCGCCGCAAGGATCAACAGCTCGAGCTCGACTTTCGTCAGCACGGTGGGAACCGGAAGGGTGCGGGACGGAAGCCGAAGAATGCCGAGCCCGGCATGCCCCACCGTCAGCGTTCGAAGAAGAAGCGCGGCGAGCCGCTGCACATCACTGTACGAATCGCCGACGGCCTGCCATCACTGCGCCGCGGTGGTGCGCTGAAGGTCGTGCTCGCCGCGCTCAACGCGAGCAGCGATCGCCACGGGATGCGGATCATCCACTACTCGATTCAGAAGGACCATCTTCACCTTCTCGTCGAAGCCGACGATCGCGATTGCGTCGCACGAGGCATGAACGCGCTGCTGAGCCCGCTCGCACGCGCGTTGAACAAGCTCTGGGTTCGCCAAGGCAAGGTGTTCCCCGAGCGCTATCACGACGAAGTGATCTCGACGCCGACGCAGGCCCGAAACGCGCTGCGCTACGTGCTGCAAAACGGCAAGAAGCACGGCGTCGTGCCGCCCAGCTCGATCGATCTCTGCTCGAGCGCGCCCGTGTTCGATGGATGGATGGAGCGCCCGTCGATCGCCGCGATCCCAGCCGCGCCGGTGGTGGCCAACGTCGCGCCCGCGTCGACATGGCTGCTCACCACCGGCTGGCGCCGCCACGGCCTGCTCGACATCCGCGAGCTGCCGCACAGCAAGCACTCGCGCCGACCGCGAGCGAACCTAGCCAAATCAAGCCGCCGAGCAACAACGCGCTGACGCGCTCGACCCTGCCCTGCCGCCGCGCGGACGTGGAACCCCGTGTCCATCGACGTCGTTCTCGCGTCGACCTCCGATCGCTTCCATGAGCATGAGTTTCGGAGCCCCCGCCTCCAGCGGGCTCCGAAACGGCGCACGACGTCTATCGACGAAGCGAAGCCGCGCCCGGAGGCGCAGCAAGCGACGTGCACGACGCGCGACGCTCCTAGTTTCTCGCTCGCGTCGTTCGTGCGTCGACTCTCGAACGCCATCGACGCGGTGCGCGCGCGGCGGGCGCGGCGCTTGCTTCGCCGTAGGGCCGGGCGTAGCGCATGCGCGGTCTTGGGTTCGTCGTCTCGCGCTGGCGTGTCGCATCGGCGCGTCGACGCGAGACCGACCCCCGAACTCGTGACGTGCGCGAGACTGCGAACGCGAAAACCGCGACGACCGCTCCGCCAGCCCTCCGGCGAA
>JAEUHW010000113.1 GCA_016793245.1 Planctomycetota bacterium | reverse complement strand
CCGGAGCGCCTCGACGCGAACGGCCCCGTCGTCCCCGGCAACGCCGCGTTCGCCCTCCGCTGCGCGCACGCGCCGGAGAGTTCCCTCGGCGCGCTGCTCCTCTCGCGCGACGCCGACCTCGCCGGCAGCGACCCCCTCGGCATCGGCCTCTGGTTGCACGTCGGCCTGCCGGGTCTCGTGGCGACCCTACCCTTCCCGAGCGACGCGCGCGGGCTCGCGTCCCTAGCCCTCCCGATCCCGCCCGACCCGACGCTCTCGGGCGGAGTTCTCCACGCGCAGGCGCTCTTCTCCTGGAGCGCCCCGTGCGCGCCAACCTCGCTCGGCCTCTCGAGCTCGTCGGGGCTCACGCTCCGCGCGAACTGAGCCTCGAGCTCGCCCGGGCAGGTCGCGGAACAAGGAGCCTGCCCGGACTCCGGGCTCGGACCCTCACTATGGTGCAACGAGCTTGCACTTGGAGCGCGTAACTATATACGGGGGCTGCCCCACGCGAGTCCCCGATGCCTCACGCACGCTCCGCGCTCCTCCGCGCGCCTTCGTTCGCACGCTCGTTCGCCCTCTCCACAGCGCTCGCTCTCGGCGCGACGTGCGGAGGTCTCTGCACCGGCTGCGCCGGCGACCCCGATCTCGACGCCGCCCTCCGCAACCAGCGCGAAGCGCTGAGCGCGCCGCGCTGGGTGTTGGTCGCGATGGATGGCGTCGAGCTCGCAGACTTCGAAGGCGGACCGATCGACCTCCAGCTCGAAGCCGACGGTCGCGTCCACGGCAACGCCGGCGTGAATCGCTACTCCGGTCCGTGGCGCGCGACGCGCGCCGGCGAGCTCCGGGTCGGCACCCTCGCCACCACGCGGCGCTTGGGCCCCTCCGATCTCATGCAGCGCGAGAAGCGCTTCCTCGATCTCCTCGCGCGCACCGAAGGCTGCGTGCTCGAAGGCGAGAGCTTGACGCTCCGCGATCGCGACGGCGCGGCTTCCCTCGTCTTCGAACGCGCCGCGCGGCGCGCCTAGGCCAGCGACGCCCCATGGGAACCCCGCTCGAGCTGAACGACACCTTGCTCCTCTCTACCGAGCAAGGCTTCCCCGCCGACCTCCTCGATCGCGCGCGCCATGTTGCCTCGCCACTCCGCGCGGAGGACTTCGCGTCGCGCCTCTTCGAGTTCCACGGCAAGGAAGGAGCCCGCTTCTTCCACCTGGCACCCACGCGCGTCGTGCTCGTGCAGAAGCTCGGCGAGCGCTGGCTCGCGTGGGGCCACGCGCTGATCGAGGAGCAGACGATCCGCCGCACGCGCGACGGCCGCGGCTACGAGACCGCGGGCAAGTTCCGCATCGCGAAGCTCTTCGATCCGCACTACCAAGAGCTCCACACGCGGAACGAGACCCCGCCAGGACGCTCCTACTTCGACTGAGCGCGCGCTTCCCGCGCGCTCGCTCTCGCGCCTAGGATCTCTGCATGCGCCCCCTCCGCTCGCTCCTCCGTCGTCCGCGCACGCTCGAGCTCCTCGCCATGGCCTGCACGGCGCTCGCGAGCTCGAGCTGCTTCCATCTCGATCACGAAGCGACCTACACGACGCGCGATGAGCGCCGCGAGCTCGAGGCGCCGCGCCTGGAATTCGTTCCGCGCCTGATCGCGCTCCCGGGCGAGCGCTTGCGCATCGAAGCGCCCGCCCAGCGCATCGAACGCGTCGAGGTCGAACGCTGGAGCGACGAGGGCTCGAGCTTCGATCTCATCTTCGCGTCGGTCACCGCGAGCATGATCGACGAGGCCGACGACGACGACATGCTCGCCGTGCTCCTCGTCATGCCGTTCACGCTCGCGTGGGACTTGCTCCTCCCCGTCACCGGCACCTTCTACAACCTGGGCGACTGGGCGCTCACCGGCGGGAGCACTTCGCTCAGCGTGGAAGAGCTCACGACCCAGCGGGCAGCGACACCGCCGCTCCGACTCGCCGAAGCGAGCTCCGAGCCTGGGGCGTCGTCCTTCGCGCCCGACAACGAAGGCGCGTTCGAGCTCAGCTTGGAGGACCTCGCCGCCGCCGGCTTCCGCGGTCCGAACCTCCGGCTCCACGGCCCCGCGGACCAAGAGCTCGCGCTCGCTCTCGCGCCGCGCGAAGCCGAACGCTTGCAGCAGCTCGCCGCCGAGACCGCGCCGCTCCCCGCCGGCCCGCGCGTCAAGGTCGCCGCCGGCGCGGACCTGGCCGCCGCGATCGCGAGCGCGCCGCGCGGCGCTGTGGTGGTCCTCGGCCCCGGCACCCACGAGCTGCGCGGCAAGCTCGCGCTCCCCGACGGCATCACCTTGAGCGGCGAGACCGCGCTGCGCTGCGTACTTCGCGGCGCGACCCCCGACGCACAGATCACGCTCGCCGCGGGCATCGACGTCAGCTTGCTCGACCTCACGCTCGAGCGCGGCGCGAGCGATGCTCCAGCGCTCCTCGATCTCCGCGGTAAGCTCCGCTGCACGCGCTGCACCTTCCGCGCCGACGATCGCGGCGCCGCGATCCAAGCGCGCCACCGCTCCGAGCTCGCTCTCGAGCGCTGCCGCTTCCGCGGTCACGCGGCAGGAGCGACGCTCTGGAGCGACGACGCGCGCGGTCGCATCGAGAGCTGCTCCTTCACCGCGTGCTCCTCCGCGCTGCACGTCGCCGATCGCGCGGCGCCGGAGCTCGGGGAGAACGAGTTCGGGGAGATCGAGCTGCCGATCGTGGTGGACTCAGCCTCGAACGGCTGAGTGCCGCCGCGCGCCGCCGCACGATTTTCGAGAATCGCGGCGGATGACCGGGTCGTTTCCCGTGTTTCTCTTCAGCGCGACGATCGCGCTCGCTGAGAACCCGGAGAACCACCCGCCATGCCCAGAGTTCACTTCGGCCGCCGTGATGAGCAGGCCTTCGAGCTGCGCCTGGATCCTGAGCTGATCGCCGTTCGCACGCGCAGTGGCCGCTCGCTTAGCCGCGACAGCGGTGCCGTTCCGACGCCCATCGATCGCGAGCTCGCCGATGGCCAGCTCGTCGTCGAGTATCCCGAGGCCAACGTCGAGGTCTATCGCGTGCCCGTGGGCAAGGGGCGGCGCTCGCTCGACGAGCGCAAGCGCGCGTTGCGCGCGTCCCCCGACGTGCGCTTCGCCGGCGGCGTGCTGGTCGACGACACCACGCGCGAGCCGGTGCTCTACACCGAGAACCTCTTCGTGAAGTTCGTGGAGACGCTCGATCCGGAGGAGTGCGTAGCCCTCTTGCGCGAAGCGGGCCTCACGGTGAAGCGCACCCTGCATTACGCAGTGAACGCCTACTTCGTGGAAGCTCCCGAGGGAACCGGTCAAGAAGTGTTCGCGCTCGCCGAGCAGCTCTTGGGTCGCGCCGAAGTGGAGTACTGCCATCCCGAGCTCGTGCGTCCGCGCGCTCGCAAGGCGATCTTCGCCCCGCAGTGGCATCTCCAGAAGACCACGGTGAACGGTGTCGCCATCGACGCCCACGCCAACGTCGCCGCGGCTCACGAGAAGTCGCGCGGCACGGGCATCGTGATCGCGGTGATCGACGACGGGGTCGACATCGATCACCCCGAGTTCGCCGGCACGAGCAAGATCGTCGCCCCGCGCGACGCGACGCGCGGCACGGAAGATCCGCGGCCGAAGTCCTCGCGCGACAATCACGGCACCGCGTGCGCCGGAGTCGCCGTGGCGAACGGCGTGCTCGGCGCCTCGGGGGTGGCCCCCGACGCGAAGCTCCTCCCGATCCGCCTCGCTTCCAATCTCGGCTCCCAAGAAGAAGCCGATGCCTTCGCGTGGGCCGTCGATCACGGCGCCGACGTGATCTCCTGCAGTTGGGGTCCCGCGGATGGCGACTGGTGGGATCCGCAGCAACCGCGAGCACGCGCGTTCCTGCCGGCGAGCACCAAGCTCGCCATCGACTACGCCGTCACGAAGGGCCGCGGCGGCAAGGGCTGCGTCGTGCTCTTCGCCGCGGGCAACGGCAACGAGTCCGTCGATCTCGATGGCTACGCTTCGTACGAACGCGTGATCGCCGTCGGTGCGTGCAACGACCGCGGTCGCCGCAGCGTCTACAGCGACTTCGGCAAGGCGCTCTGGTGTGCGTTCCCGAGCAGCGACTTCGACTGGCCGGAGCAGGGCCATCCCGCGCCGCTCAGCACGGGCATCTGGACCACGGACCGACGCGGCAACGCTGGCTACAACCGCGGCACCTCCGCCGGCGGCGATCTCGCCGGCCACTTCGCCAACAACTTCGGCGGCACCTCCAGCGCCTGCCCCGGCGCCGCCGGCGTCGCCGCGCTCGTCCTCGCCGTGAATCCCGAGCTGCGCTGGGACGAAGTGAAGCAGCTCTTGAAGCGCTCCTGCGACCGCATCGATCCCCAAGGCGGAGCTTACGGCGCCGACGGACACAGCACGCGCTACGGCTACGGGCGCCTCAACGCTCGCATCGCCGTCGATCTCGCGCAGCCGCAGCCGCAGAGCAGCCTGCGCGTCTCGCGTCGCTTCGACGAGCCGCTCCCCGACCTCCAGACCCGCGAGTTCTCGCTCGAGGTCCAGGAGAGCGAAGCGCTGGAATCCCTCGCGGTCGAGCTCGACCTGAAGCACAGCTACGTCGGCGATCTCGTCATCACGCTGGTCCCCCCCGCCGCCTCCGGCGCCGCAGCGATCGTGCTGCAATCGCGTCGCGGCGGAGCCCAACGCGATCTCCGCACGACCTACGAGACCTCCAACTTGCCCGCCCTCGCGAGCCTGGCCGGTAAGAGCCCGCGCGGAACCTGGGTGCTCCGCATCCAAGACGCCGCCGCACTCGACGCCGGAACGCTCACGAGCTTCGGCCTCGTCCTGCGCTTCGTGCACCCGGAACGACGGCGCCTCGAAGCGGCCCCGAAGCACGCCGCGACCCCCGCGCGCCGCAGTTCCTCCACCGCACGCGGGGCGACGACGCACTCGCGCGCGCGCACGCGCCGCTGAGCGCGCGACACAGTTCGGCGTTGGGCGCT
>JAEUHW010000101.1 GCA_016793245.1 Planctomycetota bacterium | reverse complement strand
CGCCGCGCGGTGCCGCGAGCTCGCGCCAGAGTCGTTTCGGGAGGCTCGGGTGAAGCGCCAGGGGCTCCGCCTCCGGTGCCGCCGCGCGCGCTCGGTCGGGAATCGCTTCCGGAGCCACGAGCACGAGCTCCTCTTCGCCGGCGCTCCGCGCGAGCGCGCGGAGGAGCTCCTCGGCGGCGCGCGCGACCCCCGTCGGCTCGCGCTCGGCGAGCACGCTGACATCGAACGCGACACGCATCACGAAGCACCTCCGCGCCGCGCGCTCGCGCGCCAGAGCTCGAGGTGCGCGAGCGCCGCGTCCCGCCAGCGGAACTCCGACGCGCGCCCACGGCCTCGGCGCGCCAGCTCCACGCGCGCCTCGGGTGTTCGAGCGAGCTCGCGCAGCGCGAGGAAGAGCTCTTCTTCCGAGCGCGGATCGACGAGCCGCGCCGCGTCGCCGCAGACCTCCTCGGTGGCGCCGCCGCGGGAGCTCAGCACCGGCACGCCGAGCTCCATCGCCTCGACGAGCGGGAGGCCGAAGCCTTCGTGCAGCGCCGCGTAGAGCAGGAGATCCGCGTCGCGGAGGAGCGCTAGAGCGTCGCGATCCGCGAGGCCGCGGGTCTCGAGCCGGATCGCGTCTCGCGCCGAGCTGCGCTCGAGGGCCGCGAGGAAGGGCTCGTCGAGCCAGCCGCGGCGACCGACGATGCTCCATCGCGCGTGCGGCACTTCCACGCGCAGGCGTTCGAACGCGCGCAAGCAGCGCCAGTGGTTCTTCCGCGGCTCGAGCGTGCCGATGGTCACGAGGTGGAAGCGCTCGCGCGAAGGAGGTGCAGCGATGCGCGGCGGCAGGGTCTGCAGGATGCGCTGCACGTGGTCCGCTCCCAGCGGGATCACGTGGATCGCCGCAGCCGGCACGCCGAGGCGCTGCTCGATCTCGCGCGCCGTGGTGCGGCTCGGCGTGGTGATGCCGATCGCGCGGCTCGCGAGCTCGCGCGTCACGCGTTCCAGGAGCGCCGCGCGTTCGGCGCCGTGCAGCTCGCGATCGACGAGGAACGAGAGGTCGTAGATCGTCGCGAGATGCGGCAATGCGGGCAGCGGGGGCACGACGTAATCCGTCGTGTGCAGCAGGTCGAGCTCGGCCCAGCGCCGCAGTGGACCGAGCTTGCGATGGAGCCAAGCCGCGACGCGCGCGGGCACGCGACGCGCGCGGAGCTGGATCCACTCGCTCCGCGGGCTCGGCGGATCGCCGAGCTCGCGTGGTGCGCGGCGCAAGCAGTCCCCGTAGAGATGGAGCTCGACGTCGTGCGGCGCCGGCTGCAGCGCATCGAGCGCCGCGACGAGCTCGCGCACGCTGCGCGCGATGCCGGCGCGGCTCCAGAGCGCGGGTCGATAGTCGAGGGCGACGCGCAGCGCTCCGCTCATCGCGTTCCTCGCTTGCGAACGGCCACGAGGGCCAGCGCGAGGACGGCGAGCTCGGTGGCGCTGGTCGCGCACGCCGCGCCGAACGCTCCGTAGCGCGGGATCCACCAGAGCTCGAGCACGAGGTTCAGCGCCAAAGCCGCGAACGAGATCGCGGCGATCGCGCGGCTGCGACGCTCGGCGGTGAGTCGTGTCAGCAGCCAGCCGGAGACGTGGATGGCGGCGATCGCGGGTGCGAGCGCGCGCAGCGCGGGAGCGGCGGAGGCATAGGCCTCGCCGAACGCGAGCGCGAGCAGGCTCGGCGCGAAGAGTGCGACACCGAGCGCGAGCGCGATGCCGAACATCGCGAGGCCCTTGCCGACGCGCGAGAGCTCCTTCTCCGAGGCGCCGCTCCGCGAAGCGAAGAGCGGCAAGGCGCTCGCGCTGGCGTGCGTGGCGACGAGCAAGGCGAGGTTGAACATGCGATACGCCGCGTGATAGCCCCCGGCTTCGCTCTCGGGTGCGAGCCAACGCACGAGCAGCGCATCGATCCAGAAGTACGCCGTCCGCGCGAGCGCCGCGGCGCCGAGGGCCGCGGCCTCCGCGAGCCAAGGTCTGGCCGGGAGCTCCAGCGCCGCATCCTCGGTGGTCGGGCGCGGAGAGGCCCACCAGGCGAGGAGCGCGCTCGCCGTCGTTCCGAGGCCGAAGGCGCAGAGGTAGGGGCCGGCATCGCGGCAGCCGGCTGCGGCGAGGAGCGCCACCAAGAGCGCCACGAGCCAGGCGCCGATCCCGCGGGCGCTCGCGAGGGCACGGAAGCGCAGCTCGCGATGCAGAGGGAGCGTCGACGGCGTGAGGAGGTGCGCGCCGAGGGAGAGGCTCGCGAGCACGATCCACGGGGCGAGTCCGCGGTCCTCTCGGAGGGCCCCGAAGAGGATGGCGAGGAACGCCGGCGCGAGGAGTGCTGAGCGGAGAGTGCGCGCGCGGCGGATCGCGCTCGCACCGACGCGCGGGTCGGCGGCGAAGGCGCGGAGGCTCGCGCTCATCGAGCCGCCGTCGATCGCGACGTCGAGGATCGCCCAGAGGGCGAGGTAGGCACCGAGGATGGCGAAGTTCTCCGGCGACAGCGCGCGCGCGGCGAGGGCGAGCGCCACGAAGGTCGCACCGGCGCTCGCGGCGCGTCCGAGGATCTGCTGGCCGGTGCCCAGGGCGAGCCGGAGCGTCGGCGCGCGCTGCCTCGTCGTTGCCGCTTCGTGGAGCAGGGGGTGGTCCTCGATTCCGCCTTCGGAGGGGGCATCCTAGTCCGGAGAGGCGGTGACGGTCGCGGGCCGAGCGAACGCCATCGCGATCGGGGCCAGACCCTCGTTCGCGGTGTTTTCGGTCCGCTCTACCCGTCGGCGACCCGGCGCCCCAGGCCATCCGGCGTGAATCCCTGCGCAATTCCTTCTCACTCCGCCGCGCGCGTGGCCGATGCAGGAAACGGCGGATACCCTGCTCCGCTTCCTTGCGAGCCGAGCACCTCGACGGTGCGGCGGCCGTGCGGGAATTCCCACTGCGAAGAGCTTCCTCGATGCCTCCGGCTGTGCGTCACTTCCTCGAGCGCTTCGGCGACCTGGTCTCGCGCTGGATCCTCAGCGCGATCTATCTCGTCCTGGTCGCGCCGATCGGGCTTTGTTTTCGCTTCTTCGGCGACCCGCTCGGCACGCGTGCCTGGCGCGGCAGCTCGTTCGTCCCGTGGAAGAAGAGCAACTCGACTCTCCGCGAAGCCCGGCGCCAGGTGAGCTAGCCCGCCATGAACATCCTCGGACTCTCGTTCTTCTATCACGACGCCGCGGCAGCTCTGCTGAAAGACGGCGTCCTCGTCGCCGCCGGTGAAGAGGAGCGCTTCTCCCGCAAGAAGCACGACCCCGGCTTCCCCGTGAATGCCGTGCGCTTCTGCTTGGAGCGGGCCGGGATCCAGGCGCAGGACCTGGACTACGTGGTCTTCTACGAGAAGCCCTTCGTCAAGTTCGAGCGCATCCTCGTCACGAGCTTCGCCACCTTCCCGAAGTCGATGGCGGTCTTCCGCGAGTCGATGCTGAAGTGGCTCACCGAGAAGCTCTGGGTGAAGTCGGTGATCGCCGAGAAGCTCGGCATCTCGAAGAAGAAGATCATCTTCGCCGATCACCACATGTCGCACGCGGCCTCCGCGTTCTACTGCTCGCCGTTCGAGGAGGCCGCGATCCTCACCGTCGACGGCGCGGGCGAGTGGTCGACGAGCACGCAGGGCATCGGGCGCGGCACGCAGATCGATATCCAGCGCGAGATGCGCTTCCCGCACTCGATCGGCCTCCTCTACTCCGCCTTCACGGCCTACTGCGGCTTCGAGGTGAACGAGGGCGAGTACAAGCTGATGGGCATGGCGCCCTACGGCGTGCCGCGCTACGTCGACAAGATCAAGGAGATCGTGCGCATCGGCGAGGACGGCTCGCTCTGGCACGACATGTCCTACTTCTCCTACCACTACTCGGCGAGCTCGACGCTGGCCCAGCGCTTCTCGGAGCACTTCGGGAGGCCGCCGCGCGATCCCAAGGAGCAGGACAAGAGCCTCGATCCCTATTACTGCGACGTCGCCGCGTCGATCCAGGCGGTGACGGAAGAGATCCTGATCAAGATGGCGAAGCACCTGCAGAAGACCACGGGGTCGAAGCACCTGTGCATCGCCGGCGGCGTCGGCCTGAACTGCGTCGCCAACGCGAAGATCTTGCGCGATTGCGGCTTCGATCAGCTCTACGTGCATCCCGCGGCCGGCGATGACGGGGGTGCTGTGGGTGCGGCGCTGTGGGCGTACCACGGCTTGCTCGGGAAGCCGCGCGGCTTCGTGATGGAGCACGCCTACTGGGGCTCCGAATACTCGAGCGGGCGCATCCGCGAGTTCCTCGACAAGGCGCAGATCCCGTACGAGGAGATCGCCGACGAAGGCAAGCTCACCGAGCGCGTCGCCGACGACCTGCTGCAGGCGAAGGTCTGCGGCTGGTACCAGGGGCGCTTCGAGTGGGGTCCGCGGGCGTTGGGGGCGCGTTCGATCATCGCGGACGCGGGCCACCCCGACATGAAGGACATCGTCAACTCGAAGATCAAGTTCCGCGAGGCCTTCCGGCCGTTCGCGCCCTCGGTGCTGACCGAGCGCTGCGAGGAGCTCTTCGAACTGCCGAACGCGGAGAAGCACTACCCCGCGCGCTTCATGCTCTACGTCGTTCCCGTGAAGGACGCCTGGAAGGACAAGCTGCCTTCGATCACTCACGTCGACGGCACCGGCCGCGTGCAGTGCGTGCGGAAGGACACCGCGCCGCGCTACTACCGGCTCATCGAGACCTTCGGGCAGGCCAGCGGCCGCCCGGTCATCCTCAACACTTCGTTCAACCTGAAGGGCGAGCCGATCGTCGAGACGCCGGCCAACGCCTACGCGACCTTCATGCGCTCCGGCATGGACTCCTTGATCCTCGGCGACTTCTACATCGACAAGAAGAAGCAGAAGACGAGCGGAGGTGCGCGATGAACCGCCTCCTCGCCTACGGGACGAGCCTCCTCGTCCTCGCGCTGATCTTGGAGTTCGGTCTGCGCTTGCTCGGCTTCGGGCCGCCGGTGAAGGTCACCGAGCCCGACGCGAAGCGCGGCTGGCGGAACGTCTCCTCGCAGGAGCTGCGGCGCCAATCGGCCGAGTTCGACGTGCGCTTCCGCTTCAACTCGCTGGGCCTGCGCGATGACGAGATCGGCGCGCGCGCGAGCGGCGAGCGCCGCGTCCTGGTGCTCGGAGACTCCTTCGTCCTCGGCTACACCGTCGCGCGCGAAGATCACTTCGTCGATCTCCTCGAGGCGCGGCTGAACGCCGGGGCCTCGAGCGGCGTGCGCTACCAAGTGGTGAACGCCGGCGTCGAGGGCTACTCGACCGACCAGGAGCTCCTCTTCCTCGAAGAGCTCGCGGGCGAGAAGCAGCTCGTCGATGGCAAGCAAGGCGATGCGGTCGTGCTCTGCATGTACCAGAACGACGTCTGGTGGAACGGCCAAGGCGCCTACGGCGGGGGTAAGAAGCCGCTGCTCGCGCTGCAGGGCACGCCGCCCGTCGCCGAGCTCGCCAGCGCAGGCGAGCTCGACAACTCCGGGAGTTCCTCCTGGTGGAAGCGCACCGCCATCGGCTCGCGCTTCGCGCCCGCGATGGAGGTCCCGAAGGTGAAGGTCGGCGGAGCGGAGGTCTACGCCGAGTGGAGCATCCTCGCCGCGAACCCGCCGGCCGAGACGCAGGCCGCTCTGGATCGGACGACCGCGATCCTCCGCACGCTGAAGGCGCGCTGCGAAGCGCGCGGTCTCCGTCTCCTCGTCGCGCTGATCCCGGACAAGGCGCAGGTGAACGAGAAGGCGCGCGCGAGCTTGCTGAAGCAATTGCCTTCTTCCGCGACCTTCGATCCGCAGCGCGCGACCGAGGCTCTGGCGGCCTGCTGCCGCGCCGCCGGCATCGATGGCGCGAGCTTGCTCGATCCGCTGCATCCCGCCGCGGGTGAGAGCGCGCGCTTCGTCGAAGAAGGGACGCCGCTGCACTACGCGCAGGACTGGCACTTCTCGCCCGAGGGTTCGCGCCGCTTCGCTTCCGCGCTCGCCGAGCGCTTGGCGAGCCCGAGCTACTTCGCCGATCTCGATCGCGCGAAGGCGCTCGCGGCCGACGCACCGCTCGCGCCGACGCCCGCCAGCGCTCCGCTCTGGCCGTGGCTCCTCGGCGGCCTCTGGCTGCTCATCTCGTTCGGCTACGCGCGCAGCTACCGCGACGAGCCGGCTTGGCAAGCGCCGCTGAAGGTCGGCGCGCTGCTCGGCTTCATCGCGCTCGTCTTCTGGGGCGTCGGCGCGCTGAGTTCCGCGCTGCCGTACGAGATCGCTTCGCGCCTGCCGATGGTCGTCGTCGGCCTGATCCTGCTCGTCGTCCTCTGGAGCGCGCGGAAGCGCCTCTCGACGGTGTTCGAGCTGATGGGCGCGATGGCCGATCGCGGACACTGGTACATGGTGCCGCTGCTGGTCGTCCTGCTCGCGATCGGGACCCTGCTGGTCGCGGCGGCGTCGAATCCCTTCGTCGCACCCTTCATCTACACGCTGTTCTGAGCCGTCGAGAGGTCGCCGGCGACCCCGCCGATCAGAAAGAGGCCAGGCCCCCATTGGATCGACATCGATCAAATGGGGGCCTGGCCCCTTTCTGATCGACGGGGGATCAGGGCTGGACGATGAGCTCGAGTCCGCGGCTCGCGCCGAGACCTTGGGGTGCGCAGGGGCTGAGGAAGAGGGCCTGCGCGTCGATGCCGAGGCCGATGAGGAAGGGGTTCCTCGGGATCGGTAGGGGAGCCACGGCGAGGCCGCGTCGGTCGGTGGCGAGCGGCAGCGCTTGGAAGCCGACCGAGCTCGGATCGACGAGGATCTGTACGCCCAGCACGGGCAGGCTCGCGCGCGCGGTCCCGATCAGCAGGAGGCCGGAACCTCCAGGCGGCGCGCCCTCCACCGCGATCGCGAAGCCGCGCGCGCCGAAGCGCGGTTCCTGGTTCGGGCGCAGGACGAAGTTGCAGCTCGGCAAGGCCGAGCCGTAGATCGCCACTCCTTCGTCGCCGTCGAGCACGCCATCGGCGTCGCGATCGATGCCCATGCGTCGGCCCGTCGAAGGGGGAACACCGGTGAAGACGAGGTCCGCGCGGCGGCTCTGAGCGAAGCTCGCGAGCTCGCTCCGCGAGAAGGAACCCAGGGCCGCGCGCGACGCGCGATAGCGCAGCGTCGCGCGATCGAACCAGAGCCCGAGCTCGGCGCCATCGAGCACGCCCTTCGCGATGAGGTCGCAGGCACCGCTCGAGGCCTGCTGCTCCAGGAGGGCCAAGTCCGCCGCGACACCGCTCGAAGACGCGTTGCTCGCGCTCACGGGGACTTGCCACCCGACGGTCGGCGCGGTGCCCGTATCGAACGCGAGCAGGAACTGCTCGAGGTCGTCCTTGCGGTCGGCGGGCCAGAAGGTGAACGCCGGCTGCGCGAGGAAGCTCGCGAGCGAATCGACCGCGCCGTCGTGCGTGAAGCCGAAGCCGAGCTTGCTCGGCGCGCCGCGTTGGTAGCCGACCTTGCGGTAGAGATTGCGGAGCTGCGGCACCTTCACCTGGATCTCGGTCTGCGCCATGAGCTGCGAGCTGATGACCACGCGGTTCGTGCCGAGCGGCAGCGCGTGGCAGAAGGCGCAGGTCTGCGTGCCGATCGGCGTGCCGCCGATCGCGAAGTTCACGAAGGTGTCGAAGCCCGCGGCGGCATTCGCGTGAGCTGGCGTCGTCGCGTACGTGCGATCGCGGAGCTGATTCGGATTCGGAGGGTACGGCAGGCTGAGGACGAACGCCTTGAAGTCCGCGAAGTCGGTCGCGCTGAGCAGCGCGCCACCGAGGAGCTTTTCGAACGCCGGCTGGAAGCCGTCGAGGTCGATGCGATCGCCGCGCCAGTGCAGAGGCTGCGCGCCGCGCAGCCCGCGCAGGGTCTGCGTCGTCATCGGGCCCTTCATCGGGTGGAAGGGCTGCAAGAAGAGGTTGAAGGGATAGCTCTGCCCCACGGGCGCGGGATCGAAGTCTCCCGCCGGGTCGCCGAGATCCCACGCGAGGCCGTCCATGTCGCCGTCGATGTGGCACGCGGCGCACGACATCGTCCCGTTGCCCGCGAGCTTCGCGTCGTAGAGGAAGCCGCGGCCGGCTCGCCACTGCGGCGGCATGGGATCGTGAGGGAACGCGATCTCGCCGAGCACGCGCTCGCTCGCGGTGTCGATCACCGCGAGCCCGCCGGAGAGGCGCAGCGAGACATAGAGCAGCGGCAGGCTGGGATGTAGCGCGAGCCCGCGGGGGCCCTTCTTCGTGCGCGCGTTGGAGGCCGCGCCGGGAAGGCCGAGCTCGATGCGGGCGAGGATCTGCCCGGAGGTGTCGAGCACGCCGACGCGATCGGTGCCCTGAGCGGTGACGAAGAGGCGACGGCTCGACGCATCGAACGCGATGCCGGTGGGCTCGGCCAGTGAAAGGGCTGCACCCGCGGGGTCGGGGAGCTGCGCGTAGTTGACCGCGGGGTTCAAGTCGAAGGTGGCGCGCAGCCCGTTCCGCGCGATGCGCGCGACTTGCGAGTCGATCGAGTGAGCGCGCAGCGCCGGCTCGAAGCGCACGAGGTTCCGCGCCGCGGTTCCGACGACGAAGACTTCGCCGCTCGCGGGATCCACGGCGAGGTCGTAGTTCGTCGTGCCGATCGCCGCTTCGCTGCGCGTGATCGCGAGGGAGCGCGCATCGATCTCGAAGAGGTCCTGGTCGGGCAGGATCGTGTTCAGCACGGAGGACCACTGCGGATCCGCGGCGCGCACGATCAAGCTCTGTTGCGGCGCGAGCGGCAGCGCGGGATTCGTCGGCGGAGGGGGCGGCGGCGCCGACTCGTCCGGGAGGATCGTCGTGCCGTTGCCGGAGCGCGAGGCGAGCACATAGACCGCGGAGCGCGCGCGGTCGACCGCGAGGGCGCGTGGATCCTTCGCCGGGATCGGCAATGAGCTCAAGAGGGTGAGCGACGCGGCATCGAGGATCTGCACGCGATCGCGGGTCGTCGAAGTCACAAAGGCGCGCTCGGGATCGCCGGCGAAGGCGACATCGGCGGGTTCGTCCTCGACGGAGATGGTGGCGAGCACGGTGCCGCGCGCTAGCGAGATCACGCTGATCGAGTCCGAGAGCCAGTTCACGACCCAGAGCTCGTTGTCGCTGCGGAAGCGCACGGAGACGGGTTCCAGCCCGACCGCGAACTCGCGCCAGAGCACCGGTCGCGCCGGCTCGGCCAGCGAATAGATCGCGACGCGCTGGTCTTCGGCGTGCACGACGGCGAGGCGCGTTCCGTCCGGGCTCACCGCGATGGGATGCGTCTGCGGCCCTTCGAACGGAACGAAGTCGTCCTGCGCGCGCGCGGCGAGGGCGAGCGAAGCAGCGGTGAAGAGGAACGGGAAGAGAAGGGCGCAGCGCATGGCGGATCGGGAAGCTCGAGACCTCGCTCCAGAGAGGAGCGCACGGGAGCGTCGCGGCAACTCTAGTGGATCCGGGTCCTTAGCGGGGAGTGGAGAGCGCCTTCGGAGCGTCGCCGGAGCGGAGCTTGACCGTCGCGCGCTTCCGAACGAAGGTCAGAGCGACCGCGGATCACCGAGGCGCTGTGGCGCCTCGACTACGGAGGGCCTGATGCTTCTGCTCCCTTCCATCGCCGCCTTCTCGCTGGCGATCCTCGCGACCGACCTAGATGCCGTCGCGGCGGCGTCGGTTGCGGACGAGACCGTGCGTTTCGCGCTCGCGAACGGGCTCGTCGTCCTGCTGGCGCCCGATCCCGCCGCGGAGCAGGCCATCGTGATGCTCGGCGTGAAGGCCGGCGTGCTCGACGAGCCCGAAGGGCGGAACGGTCTCGCGCATCTCGCCGAGCACCTCTTCCTCCACGGCGGGACGCAGAGCGCTGCGGCGGGCGAGTCTTTCGCGAAGCTGGCGGAGGGCGGGCCGATCGGGCAACCGTTCAGCGACGTGAACGCGGAGACCTTGCCGAACCTCACCTACTTCTATGCACTGCGCCGAGCGAACGAGGTCGCGCTACCGCTCCAGCTCCTCGCCGAGAAGCTCGATGGCGTCCGCTTCGACGACGCACTGCTCGAGATCGAGCGCGCGAAGGCGCTCGCAGAGATCGAGAGCGTCGAGAAGATGCTCGACGGCAATCCGGCGTTGCGTGCGCAGATGCGCATCCTCTCGCGGCACCCGAAGGCGGGGACGATCGCGGAGCTGCGCGCGGTGACGAGCGACCAAGTTCGCGCCTTCCTCGCGACGCATTACCGCCCAGAGCGCTGCGTGCTGCTCGTCGCGGGTGCATTCGATGCCGTGGAGGTGCGGAAGCAGATCGAAGAGCGCTTCGGAGTGCTGCGCGCTCCTGCGAAGCAGCCGCTCGCCGACGTCGAGGAACTCACGAGCGATGGCGGCAAGCTCTGGCGTGCACCGCAGGACGCGCTCGCGGGTGCGGATCCGGCGCTGTGCGCGGTGCTCGCCTCCGCGTGGCAGCGCTCCCTCCGAGCGACCAAGAAGCGCGCGTTCGTCGAGCTCGCGCCCTCGGGCACCATGCGTGCCTGGATCGAAGGCGAGGATGCCGCGCTGCTCACCTCGACGTTGGAGGCGCTGCGCACCCCGCTCGCGGAGAAGGAGTGGAAGCGCGTGCTGAAGGACTCCGGAGCCGATGCGCGCCATCAACGGAGCTTCGCGGCCCAGGCGCTCCCGAAGCTGCCAGAGCGCCAGCAGCAGCTCCTGGCCCACGCCCAGCGCGAGATCTGCCGCCTGCGCTTCGAGATCGAGGGCGGCGAGCCCTTCCTCGAGCGCCTGAGCACCCTGACCCCCGAGCAGCTCGCCGAGCTGGCCGCGTCGATCAGATAGGTGCCAGGCCCCGATCTGATCGATGTCGATCGGATCGGGGTCTGGCCCTTATCTGATCGCCACGCAGCGGCGGGTCGCCGGGTCGTAGTCGAAGACGAGCGCCGGCTGGGACGGCTCGTAGCCCAGCGTGCAGATGCACGCGTTGGCGTAGGTGATGCCGTCCTCCTCGAAGACGCCGTGGTCCTCGTGGATGTGGCCGAAGACGTGCAGCGCGGGGCGCGTGCGCTTCACCGCTTCGAGCAGGTCG
>JAEUHW010000043.1 GCA_016793245.1 Planctomycetota bacterium | reverse complement strand
GGCGCGCTCAGCGCATCAGCGAATCGGAGAGGCCGGAACGAAGCCCGTGCCGACATCGATCGTCGGCCGCGGATCCGGAACGACCTCGAGGTCCGTCGAAGAGACCTCCTTCTCGTCGACGAGGAGCACGGCGCGGTAGCGGCCGGGCTCCACTTCGCGCATGCCGCGCGGACGGCGGCGACGACCTTCGCCTTCGCCGCCCTCAGCCGCATTCGCGCCTTCCTCTTCGCCGCTGCTCGCGCGGAGATCCCAGGTGCGCCGATGCAGTCCGGCGGCGCGATCGTCCTTGTCGAGCTTGTAGCTGCGGAGCTTCGCGCCGGAGAGATCGCGGATCTCGAGCTCGGCCTTCTCGACCGCTTCGGCCAGCGCGTAGCTCAAGAGCGCGCCGCGCGAGGGGTTCTCGCCGTGGAAGGTCGCGTCGCCGGAGAGCCGCCGCCCGTAGGTGCGCGCCCAGAGCACGGCCGGCGCGGGCGTGAAGAGCTGCGCCTTCGCTTCCAGCGTCTTCTTCGCGGCTTGGCGGATCGGCGTGATGTCGACGATCCAGAGGCTGCGCCCGTGCGTCGCGGCGACCAACTCGCCCGAGAGCGGATGCTGCGCGAGCTCGTGCACGGGGACCGTCGGCATGTCGCCCTTGATCGAGACCCACGAGGCGCCGCGATCCGCCGAGGCCCACGAGCCGTATTCGGTGCCGAGGTAGAGCACGTTCGGATTCTCGCGGTCCTCGCGGATCACGCGCGCGCAGCGATCGGGCAGGTCTTTCGCCAAGCGCTTCCACTTCTTGCCGAAGTCCTCGGTGACGTACACGTACAGCGCGAGGTCATCGGAGCGGTGGCCGTCGAGCGTGAGATACGCGCGGCCGTCCTTGGCTCGCGAGCATTCGATCGACGAGACCCAGCGCGGACCGGGAAGCTCCGGCAGATTGGCGCCCACGTCGACCCACTCCGTGCCGCCGTTCTTCGTCATCTTCAACGCGCCGTCGTCCGTGCCGACGTAGAGCACGTCGGGATCGCGCGGCGACTCGGCGAACGCCGTGGCGCTGCCCTTGTCGGTGAGCGTGATCTCGGGCGAGATGGCCTTCAGGTTCGCGCCGCGGTTCAGCGAGCGGAACACCTTGTTGCCGGCGCAGTAGAAGATGCGGCCGTTGTGCGCGGAGAGCTGGAAGGGCGTCTTCCAGTTGAAGCGATGCCCTTCGCCGCGCGGGCGGATCGATGCCCCTTCGCCCGTGCGCAGGTTCGTGCGGCCCATGCCGCCGTTCTGGCTCTCGTAGTAGACGATGTCCGGATCCTCCGGATCGACCGCGCACACGAAGCCGTCGCCGCCGCCGAACTGGAACCAGTCGTGCAGCGTGGGTCCGCCACCGGAGCGCAGCATCGTCGGGCCGCCCCAGGTGCCGTTGTCCTGCAAGCCGCCGTACGCGCGGTAGTCGCGGCGCGGGTCGAGCGCCACGTGATAGAACTGGCCGATCGGGAGCTGCGCGCGCATGCGCCAGGTCTGCGCGCGATCGTGCGACTCGTAGATCCCGCCGTCGTTGCCGACCAGCATGTGTCGGCCGTCCGCGGGGTCGATCCACATCGCGTGATGGTCGAGGTGGATCGAGTTGCCGCTCTCGCTGCCGAAGGTCTTGCCGCCGTCGGAGGAGCCGTGGAGCTGCGTGCCCAGCACGAAGAGATGCTGCGCATCGGAGGGATCGACGCGGATCTGCGAGAAGTAGTACGGGCGCGGGTTCAGCGAGTTCACGCGCGTCCAGGACTGGCCGCCGTCGTCGGAGCGGAAGACGCCGCCGGTCTCGAAGCCGTCGTCGCCTTGCTTCTCCTGGATGTTCGGGTTCTGGCCGCCGAGTCCGGAGCTATGAGGGCGGCGCTCCTTCGGCTCGTCCGCGCCGTAGGTGAGCGCGATCGCGACCTTCTCCTCGCCGCGCAGGAGCTCGAGCTTCGTCTCGTCGCCTTCCTTGCGGCGGCGCAGCTCGCGCTGCACGTCGCGCGCGCGTTCGATCTCGCGCTCGCCGACCTTCAGCAGCTTGTCGCCGACCTGCACGCCGGCCGCGGCTGCCGGCCCGTTCTCCTCGAGGCTCTTCACGAAGACGCCGCCGCCTTCCTCCTTCTCCTCGGCCTCGAGGCCGAGCTTCGCGGGCTTCTTCTCCTCGGGGTCGTCCTTGCCCATGCCCCAGCGCTCGCTCTCGACGATGGCGAAGACGACCTTCGGGTCCTTCTCGTACCAGTCGAAGGTGATGCAGCCGAGCGGCACGGTGGGCAGGCCCTTCGCGATGCGCTCCCACGTGGCGCCGCCGTCCTTCGAGCGGTAGATGCCGGCGCCGGGGCCGAAGCGCTTGATCGGATCGTTGTCGTCCGTCGCGTCGCGCTGGCGCTCGTACATCGAAGCGAGCAGTACCTCGGGATCCTCGGGCGAGAGCACGACGTCGTTGCAGCCGGTCTTCTCATCGACCGCGAGCACGAGGTTCCAAGACTGACCGCCGTCGGTGGTCTTGTAGAGGCCGCGCTCGGGATTGGTGCCCCAGAGGCGCCCGAGAGCCGCGACGTAGACCACGTCGGGGTTCTTGGGATGCACGACGATGCGCCCGATGTGGCGCGACTCGGGCAAGCCCATGTGCTTCCAGGTCTTGCCGGCGTCGATCGACTTCCAGACGCCATCGCCCCACGACGCCGAATTGCGCACGTTGGCTTCGCCGGTGCCGACCCAGATCTGCTTGCTGTCGCTCGGCGCGAGCGCGACGTCACCGATCGAGATCGCGCTCTCCTTCTCGAAGATGGGCTCGAAGGTCGTCCCGCCGTTCGCGGTCTTCCAGAGCCCACCGGACGCGCTCGCGACGTACCACACGTGGCGGTCGCTCGGATCGACCTCGATGTCGACGGTGCGGCCGCCTTGGTTCACCGGGCCGATGCTGCGCCAGTCGAGCGCCTTGCCCCAACTCTCGGGGATCTGCAGGGCCGAGACTTTCTCCTCTTCGGCCTTCGGAGCTTCGGCGTTCGGGGTCTCGGCAGCGGGAGCCGTCGGCTCTTGCGCGGCGGGCGCCGCCGGAGCGGGTTCCTGCGGCGCGGTAGCTGCCGGTGCCGGATCCTGCTTCGGGGGCTCGGGGGCGGGCTCCTGCGCGGCGGGTGCGCTGCTCGAAGCGCCGTTGGGAGCGGCAGTGCCCGAGGGCTCCTGCGCACCGCGCAGACCGGCGGCGAGACCGAGACCGATCAAGACGAGGAACGACGACGCGCGCGTCGGGATCCGCAGCATGGGCTCCTCAGGGAGTCGGAGCTCCGGCGGGAGCTCGGGCGGTGATGGGACGGGTCGGCGCGGAGTGTACGGAACCGCGCTCCCCCTGTCGCCTTCTCTCCCCTCGGTGTTGCAGCCGTCCCGGATCCGTCGCTGCCGATCAGCGCAGCGCGGACATGGCGCGCCGGACGACCTTCATCAGGCTCTCCCTCGTCGCGGCGTCGTAGCCGCCCTTCTCGAGCAGCAGAGCCGCGCGCGCGCGGAGGGCGCGCAAGCCGAACTCCTCGGCTCGGCCGAGGCCGAGCTTCTCCGCGTGAGGCAGCAGCGCATCGACGAGATCGCGCAGCGTCTCGAGCTCGACCGGATGCGGCGCGGCATCGCGGAAGCTCGGCGCCGCGTCGGCCTCGACCAGCGCCGAGAGCACGCGCGCCGCGAGGCGCGCCCGCGCGTGCAGCTCCTCCCATTGGATGCGCTCGGGCACGTCGCTCGGGCGATGGTAGTCGGGGTGCTCCGACGAGCTCAGGAAGAGCGCGGGCTTGCCGCTCCAGAGGAACGGCGCGAAGTCGCTGCGCGCACCGGTGACATCGGTGGCCACGAAGTGGACGCGCAGCTTCTCCTGGGCTCCCGCGGCGCGCACGAGCTCGACGAGCTCCACGCTGTGCTCCCAGCCCTGCGCGAACACGGCGCCTTCCACGAGGTCGAGCATGCGCCGGCCGAGCATGTCGAGGTTCAGATCGAGCGCGATCTTCTCCAGCGGGATCGTGGGCGCGTGGACGAAGTACTTCGAACCCAGGAGGCCGCGTTCCTCGGCATCGAAGGCCGCGAAGAGGATGCTGCGCCGCGGCCGCGCGCCCTCGCGCGAGAAGAGGCGCGCGAGCTCCAGCATCACCGCCACGCCGCTCGCGTTGTCGTCGGCGCCGCGGAAGATCGCCTCGCCCTGCCGGCCGAGGTGATCGTAGTGCGCGCTGAGCACGATCACTTCCGCGCGCAGCGCATCGTCGCGCCCCTCGAGCAGCGCGAGCAGGTTCTCACCTTCGAAGCCCTCGCCGCTGGCCATCGGGATGGGCTGCGCATAACTCTCGCCCGCTCCGGCGGGTTTCAGGCCCAGCGCTCGGAAGCGCTCGACCAAGAACGCGCGCGCCCGCGCCATCCCCTCCCCGCTGCGCCGCCCCTCCATCTCCGGTGCCGCGAGGGCCGAGAGATCCGCGCGCAGGCGCTCGAGCTCGACCGCCTGCGCCAAAGCCGCGCCGCGAGCTTCGAGCGCCAACGCGACGGGCGCGGCTTCGAGTGCCGGCTCCTGCGCAACGGAGGACATCGCTCCGCTGAAGGTCAACGCGACGAGCAACCACGAGCGAGCGCACACGAGGCCGAGCGATCCGCGCCCTCGCGACTCGCTCCAGAAGTTACGCATCATCCGTTCCTCGCCTGCGCCGGTGGCGCGCTCACGCCTCTCGATCGAAGAGCGCGTAGTTCCAGGAGTTCCCCGCTCCGAACGAGAGCAGCAGCGCGCTCTGTCCGACCGCGAACATCGGCGTCTCCACCTCGCGCCCCTCGACCGTGGCGCGCCCCAGGGCATCGCGTCGCGTGAGCGTCGTGTAGCGAGAAGGAACGCGCAACGCCTCTTCCAAGGCGATGCCGATCGAAGGCGCCGAGGTGTTCCCGTAGCGCGCGATGTTCACGTACATGCGCTCCAACGGGACGCCCATCTGCTCGGCGAGCTCGAGCAGCAGATAGAGATTCGGCTGATGCGGGATCAAGAGGTCGAAGGACGCGGCGCAGCGCGCGACGATCGCCTCGCGCTCCGCGCTGCATTCCACCTGCTCCAGCGAGCGCAGCGACGCGATGCGTTCTCCGAGGGCATCGCCGCCGCTCGCGAGGCGTCCCGCGCGCTGCAGCACTTCGAGATAGCCTCGGCGCGGCACGACGCGCTTCACGAAGCGATAGACGTCGCGCCCCTCCATGCGGAAGAACGGCGAGTAACCCGCGCCGAACGCGAGGGCGCCCGCGTGTCCGTAGAAGTGCTCCTTCGCGCGCTCGCGCTCGACCTCCCGACCGAGGAACAAGTAGGGGTCGTTCCAGCGCGGGAGATTCGCGTCGCGGCGGATCGCGTCGGCGAGGCCGGGATCGGTCTCGGTATAGCCCGCGCGATAGCGCAGGCGCACGGCCCCGCGAGAGGCGCGCTGCGGATCGCCGACCAGCACCGCGGCGCACGCGCCGTCGCCGAGCAGGATGCAGGTCGAGCGGTCGGTCCAGTCGACCATCCGCGAAGCGACATCGGCGCCCGTGACGAGCGCCGTCGAGATCTCGCCCGCGGCGATCATGCCGGCAGCGAGGCGGACCCCCCCGAGGAAGCTCGCGCAGCCCTGCTGCAGATCGATCCCCCCGGCGTGGATGTTCTCCCCGCTCTCGCGCTGCAGGCCGGCGAGGATGCGCGCCGCCCCCGCGGGGAACGACTCCTCGGCGGTGTTGGTCGCGTGCAGTAGGAGCTCGATCTCCCCCGCGCGCACGCCCGCGCGCTGCAGCGCCTGTCGCGCGGCGCGCAGCGCGAGGTCGGTCGCCGCCTCGCGAGGCGCCACGATGCGCCGTTCGCAGACGCCGACGTGCTCTTCGATCCAACGGGCCGTCGTATCGAGCCACGGCATGCCGCGCTCGATCTCTTCGTTCGTGAGCACGCGTTCGGGGACGGCGGAGCCGACCCCCGTGATCCAGACCGGAGCTTGCATGGACGGGACGGTCGGCGACGGGCTTCACGCGCTCGACCGTGCGGGGAATCTAACCGCCTTTCGCGGCCGCGACCAACGCCGCGACCTCGGCCAAGAGCTTCGGCGCGTCGTAGACCCGCCCGCCCTTCACCGTATGGCGCACCCCGCCGCGGCGGACCATGCGGCCGTCCTCCAGGCGGCGGACACCGGTGCCGTAGAGCACCTTCAGATCCACGAGCGGATCGCCGTCGACCAGGATCAGGTCGGCGCGATAGCCCTCGCGCACCTGCCCGCGATCGGGGAGATCGAGCGCGAGTGCGCCGTTCCGCGTCGCGTGGCGCAGGACCTCGAGCGGATGGAACCCGGCCTCGAGTTGCAGCTCGAGCTCGCGGATCGTGCCGAAGCCGTAGAGCTGATACATGTAGCCAGCGTCGGAGCCGACCGTGATGCGCCCGCCGCGCCGCCCGTACTCGCGCACGAAGCGCATCCAGTGGCGGTAATGCTCCTTCCAGCGCGCTTCGTCGAGCGCGGTCCATTCCCAGTGGAACGACGCGTGGTTCCGCGGATTGGGCTCGAAGAACGCGAGCAGCGCGGGGTGCGCGTAGGTCGCGAGCCAAGGCAAGCTCCGCGCGCGCTCGAGATCGCGGTTCACTTCGTACACCGCGAAGGTCGGATCGAGGGTCACCTGCTTCTCGAGCAGGAGCTGCATCAGCTTCTCTAGCTCCGCGGGATCGGCTTGCTGCCACAGCGTCGCGGCCCAGCGGAAGCGCTGCAGCTCGTCGTCCCAGTCGTACTCGGGCGGAAAGCGCTGCACGCCGCCGAGCGCGGCATCGGGGATCCCGTACCAGTGCTCCAGCGTGCGGATGCCGTAGCCCGCGGCGAGGCGCGCGTCTACCTCGCCGATCTTGAGGTCCGTCGCGATCGGCAGCTTGTAGCGGTCTGCCCAGAGGCCGAGGGCTTCGTAGATGTCGGGATGCAGCGCGAACACCTTCAGCCCGCGCGCGCCCTTCTGCGCCAGCTCGGCGACGATGCCCTCGACGTCCGCGGGCGTCTGCGCGCGCTCCGCGGGGAACACCGCGTACGGAACGATCGACGGCGCGACGAGCTCGCCGCGCTCCGCTCTCCGCGCTTCCTCCACGATCCGCTCCAGCCCTTCGCCGCACGCGGGATCGCGGATCGTCGTGATGCCGTGCGCCAGCCAGAGCTTGTAGACGTAGCCCTCGGGGAGCTTCGCGTCGCCGGCGCGGAAGTGGATGTGGCCGTGCAGGTCGATCAGGCCGGGCATCAGCGTCAGGCCCTTGCCGTCGATCACGCGATACGGTCCGTTGCCCGCGCGCTCGATCGGCATCCAGCCGCTCACGATCTTCGCGATGCGATCGCCCTTCACGACCACGTGCACATCGCCGCGCGGCGGATTGCCCGCGCCATCGATCAAGCGCACGTTGCGGAAGACCAGCGTCTCGTAGAGCGCGCCTTGCGGCTCCGCCACCGAGCGCGCGGCCGCGTCCTCCGTCGGCTTCTCGGAGCCCTGTGCGCCGAGGGGCGACACCATGCAGGCGATCGCGATCCAGAGGCGCAGTGCGGCGGCGCAGGCGTTCGAGCAGGTCATCGGCGGAGCTCGCGAGGTGAGTCGGGACGACGGGGAGGAGCGCGGCCCGTGAGACAGCGAGGCATCTTGCCGCTCGCACGAGCGCGGCTTCAAGTTCAACCGCGCGCGCTTGCGATCGCGCGCCGCCGTGTCCATGCTGCGAGCGTGCTGCTCCTCCTCGCTCCCACGCGCTTCGAGCTCGAGGCGCTCCTCGGCCCGGTGCCCGGCTTGGGTCCCGCCTGCGTCCCCGCTCCAGGCCAGCGCGCGCTGCGCGTCGGCTTGGTCGGCTTCGGGCTCGCGGCCGCGGGCATCACCACGGCGCGCCATCTCGAGCGCGAGCGACCGACGCAGGTGTTGCTCGTCGGGATCGCGGGCAGCTTCGACCTCGCGCGTGCGCCGCTCGCGAGTGTTCATCGCATCGAGGCGGTCTCCTGCCACGGCATCGGCGTCGGCGAAGGGCGCGAGCACATTCCGGCCGCGCGCGTCGGCTTCGCGCAGATCCCGCGCGAGATCTGCGGAGAAGAGCTCGGCGAGCGCCTGCGTCTGGCGGCGCCTCCCCCGCCGCTCGATCGCTTGCCCGCGGCCGAGCTGCTGAGCGCGACCAGCGCCGCGGCGAACGCGGGCGAAGCCGCGACGCGCCGCGCGCAACATCCCCGCGCGCTGCTCGAGGACATGGAAGGCTACGCCGTCGCCCTCGCCGCGATCCTCGCCGGAGCTCCGCTCTCCATCGTGCGGGCGGTATCGAACGCGATCGGCGAGCGCGACAAGACGCGCTGGGAAGTGCACGCCGCGCTCTCCGCGCTGCGCCTGGCGCTGGCGCCCTTGCTCGCGTCGGAGCGGTCGAGCGAAGATCGTCCTCGATAGCGTATGGACCGCGCCTCGCGCAGGGTGCATATCCATGCGCCCCTCCTCGCTCGCTCCCGTGTTCCTCCCGTGAAGCTCCGCGTCGGCATCTCCACCTGTCCCAACGACACCTACGCCTTCCATGCGCTGCTCGAGCGGCGCGTGCACGTCGACGGCGTCGAGCTGGACTTCGTGCTCAGCGATGTCGAGGAGCTGAATCAAGGTCTGGGCGAGGGCCGCTTCGATGTCGCCAAGGCGAGCTGCCACGCGGCGTTGCTGCACGCGCAGCAGTACGCGCTGCTGCGCTCGGGTGCTGCGATCGGCTACGGCGTCGGTCCGCTGCTGCTCGCGCGCGAAGCGCAGCGCCAGCCGAAGCGCGGCGATCGCGTGCTCTGCCCCGGAGCGCTCACGACCGCGACACTGCTCTTCCGCTCGCTCCATCCCGATCTGGAGGCGCCCGAGCACTGCGTCTTCTCGGCGATCCAACCGGCTTTGCGCGAAGGGCGCGCCGACTTCGGCGTGGTGATCCACGAAGGGCGCTTCACCTACCAGGACGCCGGCCTGCACCTGGTCGCGGACCTGGGCGAGCTCTGGGAGGAACGCACCGGCGCGCCGCTCCCGCTCGGCGGCATCCTGGTGCGGAAGCAGCTCGGCGCCGGTCTCCATCGCGCTCTGCACCGCGCGCTGCAAGCCTCGATCGACTACGCCGCGAGCCACCGCGACGAAGCGCTGACGAGCATGCGCCGCTACGCGCAAGAGCACTCCGATCCCGTGCTGTGGAAGCACGTCGAGCTCTATGTGACGGAGGAGACGCGCGCGCTCTCGCGCAGCGCGGAGCTCGCCTTGCGCTCCCTCGCCGAGGCGGCGAAGGCCGCGGGAGTGATCTCGAGCTTCCTCTCCCCCTTGGAACTCGCTCCCGTCGGCGCTTAGGCTGCGCACACGCGGAGCCTCCCTGCTCCGCGCTCCTGGAGGCGTGGCGGAATCGGCAGACGCAGCGGACTTAAAATCCGCGGGGCGCTTTCGGAGTGCGAGGAGCAGAAAGGACTTACGGCAGCACCCTCGCGAACGACAGCAGAAACGACAGCACTAGGCAGCAGCAGCGAGCGCGTGCAGCGCCTCGCGGCGGAGATCCGCGACCTCGCCCCCTCGGATCGCGCGGAACTTCTCGCGATGCTCGAGCGGCTCGACGCGGCCTCGGAGTAGGCGGCTCCTCAGCGGCTCGATGGCGCGCTCGCCGGCAGACGCGCGAGAGAGCTCGACCCACCCGCCTCGAGCTAGTCCGGCTCGAGCACCCGGGCAGCAGACGCTCGCCTGTCTGGGCTCGGTGCTGGCTCCGCCCTGCTCTCGCGAAGCCTGCGCCCTCTGCGAATGCGGCTCCTCCCTAGGGCGTGGGGCGATGCAGGCCGACAAGTGCATTCGGGGCTATGCCGAACCTCAACCGCGCTCGCGAAATCCAGCCACCCGCGATCGCGCAGCACGTGGGAGCTGTGCGCTGAAGGCGATGGCGCTGCGGCTCACGAAGCGTCGGGTGTCGCGAGTCATGATTCCGAGGTGGCGAGAACTGGGATGGACTCCGAAGCTGCGAGACGGGGAGGGTACGGGGTGCTGACCCGACCCGGGGCTAGTGGTGGTGTTGTTCTGGTTCCACCGCCCTCAGTCTCGGGCGCCCAAATGCCACCGAAAGAGGCCGCTGCGAACGGTGGTCGTGTTGGAGAGGGGCGAGCCACCAAAGTCCGTCGCGCGCGTGAGCCATCGCCGCCAATCTTGAAGCCCCCCAAGTTCGGAATCGGTACTCAGCTAGGATTCCGGTGCCATCGCGAGTTCCGCATCAAGCCAGCCCGGAGTTGGAGAAGGTGACTCGATACGGAAGGATTCGCTACGCCGGAGCAGAAGCATCGCGCGCGCTGATGCTCGAAGAGCGGTTTCCGCCGGAGCCGCCGCCCGATCTGAACCGGCACCGGATGGATCGCAGGCCGCGCGTCGCCTTCATGCTCGCACGGATAATGGAGGCTGCGCGCTTCCTCGCCGCGCAGGAGCAAACGGCGGAGAGCGAGTCAGAAGGAAACGCGGAAGAGTGCGCAGCCGGGAGGCGGGAGACGTGAGCACGAAGATCTCTCGCAGGCGCGTGCCCGCCATGACCTCAGAAGAAGCTGAGGGCCTGCGGATCATCTGCGCTGAGTTCTACGGCGTCGATCTTGCCAAGGTCGCCCGCGAAAGCGGGGAAGCTCTCGCGCTGGTCTGCGCCTTCTGCGCCTCGATCATGCTGGACGAGTCGCGCTCGGTTCGCGAGCAGCTGAAGGCAGCTGGTCTCTTGCTGAAGACGGTTCCGAGAGAGTATCGCGGCAGCCGTGCGTGAGAGTTCCCATGCGCGTTGGCTCCGGCGGTCGGGTCGGGGCGCCGGAAGAGATCAGCTCGCCCGAGGAGGCGCGGCGATTCCGTGCATCAGGTGAGACGCGGAGCTCTAGGAGCCGCAAATCGCACAGGCTCGCATTGGGTTGCGAGCGATCGCAGGCACTGGTAGCGTCCACGGGTACTCTGCTCCCCGGGACTCGACATCCATGCGCTCGAAACTTGTCCATGCAGGACTCTTCGCCGGCCTGCTCCT
>JAEUHW010000454.1 GCA_016793245.1 Planctomycetota bacterium | reverse complement strand
GCCCCAGTGGAACGAAGCGCAGCTCTTCCCGAACACTCCCCGAGCCCTGCTCCTCGTCGCCTGCGGCATCCAGCAACCGGGGAACTTGGGCGCGATCCTGCGCCACGGCGAGGCCTTCGGCGCGACGGGCCTGCTCGCGCTGCGCGGCTCGGCGCGCCTGCATCGGCCGGCGGTGCTGCGCGGCGCGATGGGCTCGCTCTTCCGCGTGCCCGCGCGCGAGGGCCTCACCGAGGGCGAGACTCTGGCGCTGCTGCGCGCGCACGGGGTGCGGCTGCTCGCGTTCGAAGTCGAAGGCGCCGTCGACCTGCACGAGGCGCCGCTGGAGCAGCCCTGCGCGTTGCTGCTCGGCTCCGAGGCGCACGGCGTCCCCGACGAGCTCGCGCGCGCCGCCGATCTCCGCGTGCGCATTCCGATCTCGCCTACGGTCGATTCGCTGGGCGTCGCGGCGGCCTCGGCGATCGCGCTCTACGAGGCCGCGCGCCGCCGCGCGCTCAGCCGATCGTGACGGAGAGGAACTCCGAGGTGACGAGGCCGAGCGGATTCACGCCCGGGGCGAGGTTCGCGAACTGCAGATAGACGCGCGCGCCGGCGAGGAAGCCGCCGGGCGGGATCGCGAGCGGGAGGCTCGCCGTGCCGCCCGCGGGGAAGAGCGGTCCGAGCAAGAGCTCCTGCGAGGTGTAGAGCGTGCAGCCGTTGCCGCCCAAGACGCCGAGGTCGAAGGGCAGCGGGATGCCGAGCCACTGCGTCGCGTCGGTGCCGATGAGCAGGAAGGTGGCGCCGTTGTTCACCAAGCTCGTGCGCAGGTCGGGCGTGAAGATCGCGAGGCGATCGGGACAACCGCGCGAGCGCATCTCGAGCGCGACCCCGCCGCGGTCGCGACAGCCGGCGCCGCCGAGCACGACGGTGCCGCGGCAGGTCTGGCCGGTGATCTCGAGCTCGAACGCGAAGTTCTGGGTGGCACCTTGGCCGGGGAAGTTCGCGACGGGGTTCAGCGCGCTGGCGGTCTGCGTGATGCGCCCCACCTCGGGCGTCTGCTGGAACGGCCCCTGCGCGCCGGGCAAGGTGCCGGCGACGCCGTAGCAGACGAGGTCGACGAGCAGGTTGCCTCCTCGTGGGTCGTAGACGAAGGGCACGGCGAGCGGCATCACATGCGTGAACTGCCGGTCCTGCACGACGAGCGGCCCGACGAAGAGCGTCGCGTTCCACACCTGCGTGCGATCGGCGCCGTGATTGGCGTCGAAGGCGTACTGCAGCGCGAGCGGTGCGGCGCTCGTCGTCGAGAGGTCACAAGCGACCTGGTAGCTGATCGGCCCGATGGTCGTGCCGACGGTCGAGCGGGCCGCGCGCCACGCGAGCTGCGTGATCGTGATCGGCCCCGGCAGCCGCGCGAAGAGATTCGCGCCGTAGCAGCAGAGGTCGCGCTTGTTCTGACCGTTGGTCCCCCAGATGAACCCGCTATAGCTCGAGCCGTAGCTCGTCATCTGCGCGGGCGGGACGACGTAGGCGCTCTGCGCCGCGAGCGGCGCGGAGCCGAGCGCGACGCAGGCGATGAGGCAGGATCGGAGCCGATGCATGGGCGGAGGCGTCGGGGGCTCAGCCGATCGTGAGATCGAGGTAGCTCGAAGTCACCAGCGCGAGCGGGTTCGCGCCTGGCGAGATGTTGGCGTACTGCAGGAACGCGCGCGCGCCGACGAGATAGCCACCCGCGGGGATCGGCAGCGCGAAGAACGCCGAGCCGCCGCCCGTGGCCAGGGGGCCGACGAGGACTTCCTGCGAGACGTAGAGCGAGCAGCCCGTCGCGCCGAGCAGACCGAGATCGAGCGGGAGCTGGATGCCGAGCCACTGGAGATCGGAGAGGCCGATCATCAAGAAGGTCGGCCCTTGGTTGGCCGCGCTGAGCGAGACCTCCGTGCTCAACGTCGAGAGGCGATCGGGGCAGCCGCGGTACGAGATCGCGAGCGGAACGCCGCCGGCGTCGTTGCAGCCGACGCCGCGCAGCACGACGCGGCCGTTGCAGGTCGCGCCGGTGATCTCGATCTCGTAGGCGAAGTTCTGCGTGGTCGAGGCCGAGGGGAAGTTGGCGTTGGTCGCGGTGGCGCTCGTCGTGTTCACGATGCGGCCGACGCCGGGGTGCGAGTTGAACGCGCCCTGCGCGCCCGAGAGCGTGCCGCTGACGGAGGTACAGACGAGATCGATGAGGAAGTTCCCTTGCGCGGGGTCGTAGCGGAACGGCGTCGCGAGCGTCATCACGTGGGTGAATTGGAGGCTCTGCACGCTGAGCGGGCCGACGTTCAGCGCGCCGCTGAAGACCCGCGCTCGATCGGGGCCGTGGTTCTGGTCGAAGGTGTTGTTGAGCGCCAGCGGCGCCGAGGCCGTCGAGGAGAGGTCGCAATCCACCTGATAGACCAGCGGCCCGATCGTCGTGCCGACGGTACCGCTCGCGGCGCGCCACGCGATCTGCTGGATGGTGATGGGCCCGGGCAGGCCGGCGAAGTAGCTCGCGTCGTAGCAGTACATCGCGCGCTTGTTCCCCCCCGAGCTGCCCCACGGATAGGCGCTCGAAGAGCTGCCGTAGGTGGAGGCGAGACTCGGCGGGATCACCTGCGAGACCTGGGCGGGGGCGAGCGCGGCGAGGGCGAGCGCCGCGGTCGTGGAGAGCAGGAGCGCGGAAGCGGAACGCATGGGACCTCCAGGGCGGGACGTGGGAGCGGAATCGAACCTGGGAGAAGCGCGATCCTAGTTCGCGAGGAGTGCGGCGCCCAGTCGGCCCGCGGCAGTCCGGCGGTTATCCTGCCGCGCATGAGCGGCGGCGGACTGTTCGATGCGCTGGAAGCGGAGGACGCGGGCGAGAAGGGCTCGGGCGACGAGCCCGTGCTCGCCTCGACCCCGTTGGCCGAGCGCATGCGCCCGCGCACGCTGGACGAGGTGCGCGGGCAGGAGCGCTGGCTCGCTCCCGGCGGGCTCCTGCGTACGATGCTCGAGCGCGACGAGCTCTCCTCGATGATCTTCTGGGGGCCGCCGGGCTGCGGGAAGACGACGCTCGCGCGCCTCATCGCCGAGCGCACGCGCGCGCGCTTCGAGGCCTACTCGGCGGTGCTCGCGGGCGTGAAGGAGATCCGCGAGGTGATGGTCCGCGCGGAGCAGCTCCGAAAGCGCGAAGGCCGCCGCACGGTGCTCTTCGTCGACGAGATCCACCGCTTCAACAAGGCGCAGCAGGACGCGTTCCTGCCTTACGTCGAGCGCGGCGACATCGTGCTCGTCGGCGCCACGACGGAGAACCCGAGCTTCGAGCTCAACGCCGCGCTGCTCTCGCGTGCGCGCGTGATCCGCCTGCAGGCGCTCTCGCGCGAGATGCTGGTCGCGATCCTGGAGGAAGCGCTGCGCGATCGCGAGCGCGGCCTCGGCGCCGAGGCCCTCGACGTCGAGCCGCAGCTCTTGGAGCGCGTCGCCGATCTCGCGTCGGGCGACGCGCGCGCCTCGCTCGGCCTCCTGGAATCGCTCGCGCGCGCCGCGCGCGGCCGAGCCACCCCGCGGCTCGATCGCGCGCTGCTGGAGGAGGTCGCGCAGAAGACGCTGCTCTACGACAAGGGCGGCGAGGAGCACTTCAATCTCATCTCCGCGCTGCACAAGTCGGTGCGCAACTCCGACGTCGATGCGGCGCTCTACTGGCTCGCGCGCATCCTCGAGGCCGGCGAGGACGGCCGCTACGTCGCGCGCCGCCTCGTGCGCATGGCCGTCGAGGACATCGGCCTCGCCGAGCCGCGCGCGCTCGAGGTCACCATCGCCGCGCACCAGGCGTTCGAGCTGCTCGGCTTCCCCGAGGGCAAGCTCGCGCTCGCGCAAGCCACGGCCTACCTCGCGCTGGTGAAGAAGTCGAACGACCTCTACGTCGCCTACGGCGCGGCGGCGAAGGACGCGCTCGAGCGCTACGCCGAGGCCGTCCCGCTGCACCTGCGAAACGCCCCCACTTCGATGATGAAGGCCGAGGGCTATGGCCAGGGCTACGCCTACGTCTTCGACGACCCCGCCGCCGCCGCGCGCATGCCTTGCTTACCGCCGAGCCTCGCGGGCCGCGTCTATTACCGCGGCCCCGGCGCGAAGAAGCCCTGACCCACTGTACAGTAAAGGTGCCAGGCACCTTTACTGTACAGTGAGGGTCAGCGGAAGCGGATGCGCCGGAGCGATGTGAGGCGTGGACTGCTCGCGCCGAGCTCGAGCAAGAAGGCCTGCGCGTAGAGCTCGGGCGCGGGGTAGAGCGCGGGCGCAGGAGCCGTGAAGGGGACGCGGCCCACGCCGCGTGCATCGAGCGCCACGGGTAAGGCCACGGTCGCGAGGCTCGTCGGATCGACCTGTAGCAACGCGCCGAAGAGCGGGGTCGCGAGCGGGGCCTCGGCGGCGAGGAAGAGGAGGGCGGCGCCGGGGCCGCTCGCGAGGACGCCGAGAGCGCTCGCGCTGCCGCGCGCGACCACGGGCTCGCCCAGCAAGGCCGGCACACGCACTTCGTCCGCGCCGAGATCGAAGCCGCCGTCCTGACCGCGGCGATCGCCATCGAGGTCGCGCAGCGCGGCCGCGGGCGGCGCGATGCCGTGGTTCCGGAGCGCGGTGTTCACGACGAGGTGGCCATCGCGTGCGCTGAGCGCGAAGTCGGGTGTGAGGCCCAAGTTCCCGTTCACGCCTTGGCGCGCGGGGTCGCTCACGCTGCAGAAGCCGATGTCGAGCAGCGCGAAGTTGCCCGAGGTCATCGGACCGCCGGGGAAGAGGATGGAGTTCCGCACACGGATCGCTCCGCTCTCCACTCCGGGTTGTGAGGACCAGATGCCGACGCCGCCGCCGACGATCGTGTCGTGCCAGAGGTTCACGCGGAGGTTGCTGCTGGCCGGTGGCTGGCTCACGAGCAGCAGGTGCTCTTGGTTGCCTTCGAAGTGGCAGCCCAGGAGATCGAGGTCCAGCCACTCGCCTGGTGCGCACGGGCCGCCGGTGCAAGTGCGCCAGGCGAAGGCTTGGACGGCGCGTTGGTTACCGAGGAAGCGGCAGTTGGTCACCGTCCACTGGCTGCGGTCGCTGAGCTGGAGGGCCTTGCCGTTGCCTTCGAAGTGTGAGTCGCGGAGCTTGACTTCGCGATAGAGGCTGCGGTTCGGCATCTCGATCGCGGTCGTGCAGTTGGTGAAGGTGCAGCGCTCCATATCTACGAAGTTGACAGGGTCCGACCAAGTGAGACCGCGCAATCCCAGCAGCACTCCAGCACGCGCGCCTTCGACCTCGACGTCACGAAGGATCACGTCGCCATAGCTCCGCATGTTGATGGCATCGGCCGTCGTGCGAATGCGGAGTCGCTTCACCTCCAAACGACTCGAACCCCAGACAGGTCGGGAGTAGGTCCCTCCGCGCATTCGATTCTCGAATGCCACGGCCTCTCGAAGGCCCACGCTCGACATCGCGTTCTCGGCACCAGCATCGACAAGCGTGCCCATCGAACCTTCTACGCGGGCGCCGTAGTACAAGTTCCATGGGAAGGTCTCGCCAGTGGCAACGGAATAGCTGCCCGGAGCGAGATGGAAGGTGGGATGATGAGCTGGCTCTGCGATCACTCCCTCCAGCGTGTAGGGAACTGGATCGCCCAGATCGACGCGGATCGGTGCACCGAGCATAACATGGATGCGACGGGCGTAATAGTCCCGATAGGTGTCCTCACCCGAAGTCATCGCGAGCTTGCCCGATCCCAGGATCAGCCAACGCTCTCCGCTCGCTCCCCGCTCTTCGATGTGAAAGAGGTCGATCGCGTTCGCGTGATCCGAGGCTGCGATTCGCACAGGATCCTCGAAGAGTCGCCAACCGACGTTGCGGCACCAGTAGAGCTCGGAGTCGGTGCTGTAGATCAAGTCGTTACGGCCGTCGCCATCAAGGTCGGCCGTCAGACACGAGCCCTTATCGCAGGCAGCGAAGACTACCTCGCCCGAGAGCGTGCGAAAAGGCACTCGCAATTGGAGCCGAGATGGGGCGCTTGGCCCGTTGTTCCAGCGCACCCATGCACGCAGAAAACGGTTGCCGGAACATCCGCCTGCAGCAAACTCCGAATCGAACTCCACTACGTCGTAGAGACCATCCCAGTCAAGATCTCCGACCCCGTAGAGCAGCGTGATCCCCGTGGATGTCGCTGTACTTCCATCCGGCTGGAGGATGGGTCGAGAGGGACCGAAGCGTGCCGGCCATGCTCCCATGCTCTCTCGCCATCGAAGCTCAGGACAACTGGTGTCCGAGCATCGGTAGATCAAGTCGAGATCTCCATCTCCGTCGACATCCGCGCTGCGAAAGATTCGGAAGTCATCGAGGGGCGAAGCAAGCGTCTCTCGGAACTCATAGCGAGGACTCGCCGCGGTTCCCACGTTCTCGAACATCCTCGTATCGGTCAAGGTTCGGCCGACGAGGAGATCTCGATCTCCGTCACCGTCGAGGTCGATGTGCGTGGGAACGAAGAACGCCTGGTTGAACGGTACATGCGTCCAGGACGCTTTTGTGACGGTTCGGAAGGGACGACTCGGCGAGCCGTCCCCCCGAAGGTCATCGCCGCGTACGGGATCGATCCAAACTTCGTGCAGTGGTCCCGATGTAGTCGTGGAAACCTGTGCGAAGCACGTGCCCGTGCATATCGCGAGCATCGTGTTCGCAACGAACTTCGTACGCGGGTGCATAACCTATCCTCCGACTCAGTTGCCCTGATTCTCGTGCGCACCCGAGTCGCTGAACGTGCTCGGACCGACTTCGGCGATTGAGGGGTTGTCGAAGAAGCGAGTCAGACTGTCCTTGTCGAGCGTCTGCTGACCAAGAATCAGCGCCCCTGTTCCCGGTCCGGTTCCAGGAGCTCCGAGCGTTCGGTCGATCGCTCGGTTCGGAAAGCTAGAGGCGAAGGTGTTGATTGCCAGATTGCGAAGCGCCGGATCCAAGAAGTGCCCATTCGTCTGCGCAGTCGAGAAACTCAGAACCTCCGAACCCAGCGCATTGAAATTGGAACCAGGAAGCCCAGTGTTGTTCTCGAACGCTCCGAAGTTGCTCTGAATGACGCCGGGCCTCGATCCAGCCGCAAAGCCAGCGAAGGCCGGGGTCCCAGTGGTGTTGTCCGTGTGCACGCCCAGGTTCCCCAAGAACTGCGTAGCCTGGTGCGAAACCCGCCAGTCGTTCAGCGGGAGCGCCGAGAAGCTCGCCAGAGCTCCGGCCAAAACGTCATCGAACAGCGTGTTCTGGGTGATGAACAGATTCGTCCCCACCCCCGTCCCCGCCAGTCCGTTCATGTTCGTGACATCTGCGATCACCAGCAGCTCCGAGCTCGCCGTCGCCGGCCCAGGCACCGTGGGGAAGCCGTTCCGATCGATGTCGTTCTGGGCGATCGTGCCGCGGAGCTCGATGTTGTACATCGTCCCTGCCGTCTCGGGCCGACCGCGGAGCTCGAGGCCGTGCAGCGCGTTGCCGAAGATGTCGTTGTTCAGGATCTGGCTCAAGGGAACGGTCGGGAAGGAGCTGTTCTGCCCCACGAGATTGCCTTGCTCGAGATGTACGAACATACCCGAGCCATCGCGCGCGGGCGGCTCGGACGAAGCGAAGCCGTTGTTCCGCAGCGTGCTGCGGGTCATCACGATCGAGCTGTTCGACCCGAAGAGCAGCGGGTTCGCGAAGTCGTTCGAGAGCCAGGGATGGTGGAAGTAGACCCCGTGGAGGCGGTTCTCGAAGACCTCGCTCTGGTTCATGTTCAGCACGAGCTGGGTGACGGGATTCGCGTAGCCGGTGCCCGCGCGTCTCGGCAGCCCCCGCATCACGATGCCGCTGTCGAGGCGCGGATCCGCAGCCGGTCGGCCGGCCCATCCGCAGCGTCCGATCGTCGAGCGCACGACATTGAGAATGCCGTTGCCTTCGTCCGTCTTCTCGACGGTGATCCCGGCATCCTGCAGGTCGAGGATCGAGCTGTCCTGGACCGTAAGATTGAGCGAGCCGGCGAAGCCGACCCCCTGCGCGTACATCCCGCGGATGCCGCGCTTTCCAACGCCATCGACTTGGCACCGATCGATGAGCGAGGTGATCGTGGCGGAGATCGCCTGCTGCCCTGTGGGTCCGATCGGTCCCACGACGCCGGTGGTCTCTGCGGAGAGCCAGAGCGCGTCACCGGCGACATAGCCCGCGGTCGTCCCGAGCTCGAAACGGGATTCGCGCACCGTCAGAGCAACCCCCGGCCGTTCCGGAGGGATCATCTGATTGACGGCTCGCGAGCGCACCTGGATCTGCCTCGAGCTCGAGCCGGTCGCGGCTCCCGCGACGAAGAAGCACTGCATGACAACCGGCGAGAAGAGGTGCGGAACGGAGCCGGCTGCGAAGCTCGTTCCTCCGGCCAGAACGCTCAGGCCAGATGCCACGTTCTCGAAGCGGATCCGTTGGAACGACGCTCCTGGTGGGATCGCCGCGACAGGCAAGGGTTCCGGCGACGGAGCCGGAGGTCGGATCTCGAAGACGGTGGCTGCGTTGCGCGACACGAAGAAGTTCGATTGCCAGGGCGCCACCACCGGAGGCGGCGGCGCGAGCGGGTTCGTCCCGTCGAAGCGCGAGGTCGGTTCGTTGTCGCGCGCGTTGAACAGGAACAGGGGCGTTGCCACGCCGCCCCCGTCGAAGATCACCGGAGCAAAGCCCCCGAACGCGGGGATGTTCTCCGAATTCGCGGCATCGTAGAGAACTTGGATGTAGGGCGGAACGCTGATCGGCGCTCCGGCGTTGCTTCAGAGCTCGAGATTGGCGTCGTGGGCGATGACGTTCCCCTGAGCGTCGTAACGCCCGGCGACGAGGACGGTATGGAATGTCCCTGGAGCAGGCAGAACGATCTGCGCGAAAGTGAAGCGCAGAGACTGCCACGCGGTCCCGGGCGTCAGCCCGTTGCGGGTGGTCACGTCCACGCCGGACTCCGCGTTCACGAAGAAGGTGAGCTGCGCGTAGCCCACCGAGGAGCAGATCCCGCTCAGCAGCGGGAGAGCCAACAGCGCCGCGAAAGAGCGGCGTTCACGGAATCGAGAGATCGAGCGGCCCAGCGGCCCAGCGAGAGATAGTCATGGTTCTCACCTCCGTCACACGGTAGCACGGCACATTCCGCTCCGGGACTCCGCGGCGCGGAGCCCGGAGCGGGGTGCGGCTCTCACGGGAGGCGCGCCGGAGTCTCTCCTCGGCTCGCTCCTCCGATCACGACACCGCCATGCACCGGACGTAGGCAAACTAGCGCGCTTCGCCAGGGTGGCAACAGGGCGCGCGAGAATTCACGGTCCGTTGCACAGATAAGGTGCCAGGCACCTTTACTGTGCAACGAGCGGTCAGCTGCCGATCTGGATGCGCAGGGTGCGCGTCAACGAGATCGGGAACGGGAAGGGCGCGCCGATCGGGCAGGCACCGTTCGCGCCGACTTCGGCGCCCTGGATGAAGAAGGTCGCCCCGGCGAGCGTGGGATCGCACGGCACGGAGCTCTGGAGCGAGCTCTGGACGAAGACCGTGTCGAAGGAGGCGCCGAGGGTGCAGCCCGAGCAGATGGGCAGCGCTAAGTTAGCGGCACCGAGCCAGAGGAGGCCCGTTCCGCTGGTCACCCCGACGTTGAACGTGAGCGGCGAGCCCAGGTTCGCCGTGCCGTCGACCTCGAGCGGCATGGAGCCGCAGGAGGGCGAGACCTCCGTGATCGAGCCCGAGCCGCGCAGGCTGATGCGCACGCGGAACGAGCCTTGGCTGTTCGACCAGCCGCCGACGCGGAAGAGGAAGCTCTGCCCGGCCAGGGCCGAGAACGCGACGGTCGAGGAGAGGCCGCAGGTGTCGTCGTTGCAGCCGATCGCGCGGAGGTTCCCGCAGGTGCCCGTGAACACCTCGAGCGCGCTGTCGTAGTTCGTGCTCGTGCAGGTATCGATCTGATAGGAGCCGCGGCACGGCGCGCGGAAAGAGAACCAGAGGTCGGCCCCACCCGCCGCGCAGGTCCACGCGGGGTTCGAGGTCGAGGCGCGCGCGTTCGAGTAGGTGCCGCTGAGTCCGAGGCCGAGCGGGATCGCCGCCGCGCACTCCTCGTTCGGGATCACGTGCACGAAGTCGCGCTTCGTGATCGCGTCACTGCTGCAGTTGTTGGAAGCGCGGAGCGTCACGGTGTGGAAGCCGCCCGCGCTGAAGGTCCAGAGCGGATTCTGCTGCGTCGAGTCCGCGAGGCCATCGCCATCGAAGTCCCAGCTCCACTGCGTCGGCTGTCCCGTCGACGTATCGGTGAACTGCACCACGAGCGGCGGCGCGCCGCCAGTGACGTTGGCATCGAAGTCCGCGACGGGCAGCACCGCGGGTTCCGCGCTCACGTAGCGCGCCTTCGTGATCGTGCTCGGCGGATGGATGCCGTCGGAGGCCGTCAGCGTGACCGAGTAACGACCGCAGCTCTGGTAGGTGAAGCTGGGGCTCTGCGCGTTCGAATCGATGATCTGGTCACCGTCGAAGTCCCAGGCCCAGCTCGTGATGCCGCCGAGCGACGAGGTGTAGGTGAGATCGGTGAAGCTCAAGCGCAGCGGCAGCGGACCGCTCGGCGTGGTCGAGGTGAAGTCGGCGAAGTTCCCGACGGCGGCCTGCGCGCGGATCGTCCCGTTCCACGAACGGTACCCCAGGATGCTGCCCGAGAAGGGCACGTCGGTCGCAGCGCCCATATCGATGCGCATGCAGGAGTTCGAGAAGAAGTTGTTCGTGGGGTTCCCCGTCGCGTAGCGATGCCCGAACCCGCGCGCGACCAGCGCGATGCCGTGGATGCCCGTCGGCAGGAGGATCACGTTGGAGAGCGGGATCAGCGACGGCGCCCCGCGTCCCGCCGCGAAGGCGTTCCCGTTGTCCTGCGCCACGAGCGTCCACGCACTGGGATTCAGGATCTGCCCCGTGAATCCATTCGGCGCGACGAAGACCTGCAATCCGATCGGCGTTCCCGCCGGGCTCGACGCGTTGAGCTCGAGGCTCGAGATCGCGAGCGTCTGATTCGCGCTCAGCGTGAAGTAGACCGCGCCCCCCACGGCGCCGGTGCCGTTGGCGGTGTAGCTGGTGGTGAGGTCGCAGACTTGAGCAGGGGCCGCGGCGACGAGACCGCAGAGGGCGAGAGCGAAGCGGGTGAGGAGGCGCATGGGAGGATCGTAGACGAGCCGGGAGCGCGCGACGAGTACGCCGCGCGCAGACGCATCGAGCGCGTGAGGAAATGCGACGCGGGCGGGCGACGCACGGAGCGCATCGCCCGCCCGCGATCAGAGGCTAGCTCGCGCGTGGCGCGCGATCAGCCGATCGTGGCGCGGACCGTGTTGGTGGTCACGAGCTGCACGGGGTTGCCGCTCGGGCAGCCGCCGTTCGCGCCGAGGTCCAAACCCTGGAAGTAGACCTGACCGCCGACCAGGAACGGCCAGCACGGGATCGTGGCCGAGAAGCTCGGAGCGGGCAGCACGACATCCATGTTGTGACCGATGATGCAGCCCTGCGGGCAGAGCGGCACGCCGAGCGGCACGCTGCCGATCATGACGAAGGGCAGACCCTGCACCGGGGTCAGCGTGAAGTCGACCGTGGCGCCGATGTTCGGCTGCCCCGTCGTCGCGAGGGTCGCGCCGCCGCAGCCGGGGAAGAGCGAGGTGAAGTTGCCGTTCCCGCTGGAGCTGAGGATCAGGTTGAGCTGGAAGCTGCCGCGCGCGCTGTTGTAGCCACCGGCGCGGATGTAGTAGCGCCGGTTCGGTGCCACGGCGAAGGTGATGCGGGACTGCAGACCGCAGTTGTCGTCGTTGCAGACGAGCGAGACGAGGTTGGAGCAGTCCCCGCTGAAGGCCTCGAGGGCGGTGTCGAAGGCCGCGAGGTTGCAGGTCGTGACTTCGAGCGACCCGTTGCAGCTCGAGTCGTAGGTGAACCAGACGTCGTTCCCGCCGGCCGCGCAGGGCCAGGCGAACGAGGTCGTGGCCTGGAGATTGTCGAAAACCGGGCTGACGCCCAACGCGAGCGCGATGGCGCTCCCGCACTCGTCTCCGGCCAATACGTTGAGCTGCTTCCGCACGGTGCCGCCGCCGCAGGCGTTGCTCGCCGTCAGCGACACCGTGTAGGTGCCGGGCGTGCCGTAGGTCCAGGTCGGGTTCTGCTGCGCCGAGTCGGGCACGTTGTCGCCGTCGAAGTCCCAGCTCCAGGCGCTCGGGCTACCGACCGAGGTGTCGGTGAAGACGTAAGAGAGCGGTACCGCGCCGCTCGCGGAGGTGAAGTCAGCGACGACCAGGAGCTGCGGGTCGGCGGCGATGTGGTCCGTCTTCGTGATCGTACTGGCCGGGTTCACCCCGTCGTTCACGGTCAGGGTCACGTCGTAGTAGCCGCAGGTCGAGTAGGTGAAGCTCGGTGCCTGCGCGTTCGAGTCGACGATGTTGTCGCCGTTCAGGTCCCAGGCCCAGCTCGTGACGCCTCCCGGCTGATCGGTGAACGAAGTATCCGTGAAGGTCACGTTGAGCGGCGTGGCCCCCGAGGTCGTGCTGGCGCTGAAGTTCGCGAAGAGGCCCGCGGCGGGCGTCGCGAGGATCTCGCCGTTCCAGACGCGAGGCGTGAAGGGGCCGGCCTGGAACGGCGCGTTGGTCGCCGAGCCCGCGGTGAGGGTCATACACCCGTTCGTGTAGACCTGATTCGCGCCCGTGCCGTTGGTGTAGCTGTGGTTGAAGGCCTGGGCGACCAGCGCGATGCCGTACTGACCGGGCGTCAGGATGATCGGGTTCAGGAGCGGGATACGCGAGCCGACGTTGGAGCCGGCCGCGACGCCGGTCCCGTTGTCCTGGCCGACCTGGGTCCAAGCGCCCGGGTTCCCTTCGTTGCCGACGTGCGTGCCGGGGATCGTGTAGACCAACAGGCCGATCGGGGTGCTGGCAGCCGTGGTCGTGTTCACGTCGAAGCCGGTGATCCGGATCCCCGTCGTGACGTTGAGATCGAAGTAGACGGCGCCGCCGACGGAGCCTCCGTTGTTGGTGGCGTACAGGGTCTGCAGATTGCACTGCGCGGAGGCCGTCGCCGCAGCGAAGGCGAGCGCGGCGAGCGCGCCGAGAGCTCGAGCCGGTGAGGTCATGGGGGCAGGTCCTCGAGGTGGGAGGGAACTCGGGCGCCGGCGCCGGAAGGGGCGTCGGCGGGGAACCGGTCCGATCAGACGAAGCTACCCCGGGCCCGGGTTCCCTTGCGAAGCACCGAGCCGCGACCGCTCATTCCTTTCCGAGGCAGACCAGCTCGCGGTTCGTCCGCACGAAGAGCCGCCCGTGCGCCGCCGCGACCGACGCGCAGATCCCGTCGTCGTCGTCGCGCCCGAGCGCGAGCCTTGCGACTTCCTTCCCGTCCGTCGGGGCGAAGCCGTAGAGCGTCCCGTGGTGGTTCTGCATCCAGATCCGTCCGCCCGCGGCGATCGGCGAGGCGCGCCAGAGGAACTCGCGATCGAGCTCCACGGTCCACTCGACTTTCCCCGTCGCGGGATCGACGCGCGAGAGCGCGTTCGCGAGGTCGCTCGCGACGTAGAACCGCCCTTCGTGGAAGAGCGGCGTGGGGACGTCGGAGGTGACGGAGTTCGGCCGCCCCTCGCTCTTCCAGACGAGCGCTTCGGCGGGCAGCGGTCCTTCGCCGTCGAGCTTCACGGCATAGACCGGAGCGCGCTTCGGCGCGCAGACCAGCACCACGTCGCCGCCCACGACCGGCGTCGGCACGATGCGCCACCACGCCTCGCGATGGCCTTCGTTCCAAGTGCCCCAGCGCCAGAGCTCCTTGCCGTCGGCCGGATCGTGACCGGTGATCACGTCGCCGCCGAGCACGATCAGCTCCGTGCGCCCATCCTTCCGCACGCGCGGGACGATCGTCGCGTAGGACTCGAGCGACTCCATCTGCGCGGGCGCCTTGCGCTCGACCTTCCAGTCGGTCTTCCCGGTTCGCGGATCGATGCAGAGCACGAACGACGGGATCGGTTGCTCGGGCTTCTTCGCACCGCGCCCCGTCGGTTGGTCGCGCTGCAGGATCGCGAGGTAGAGCTTCCCGCCGTGCAGCGTCGGCGTCGCCGAGAAGGTCCACTGGAACGCGAAGTCGCCGTAGTCCTGCTGCAGGTTCCTCTTCCAGAGCTCCTCGCCCGCGAGCGTCGTCGCCGCGAGGTCGCCGTTCCCGAAGAAGAAGAACACGCGCTCCCCATCGCAGGCCGCGGACGGCGTGGCGTAGTTGCTGCGATTGTCGATCGCGGTGGGCTTCCCGCGACCGGCGGGCGTGTAGGTCGGCCCGAGCTCCTTCGCCCAGAGCTCCTTGCCGCTCTCGCGATCGAAGCAGAGCGCCACGAGCTTCTCCGACTCTTCGTCGGCCGCCGTCACGAAGACGCGCGTGCCGCAGATGATCGGCGTGCTGGCGCCGGCACCCGGCAGCGGAGCACGCCAGCGAATCGCCGACGCGTCGAGCTTCTCCGGCAGGCCCTGCACTTCGCTCGAGCCATCCCAACGCGGTCCGCGCCACTGCAACCAGTCCTGCGCGGCAACCGTGGGAGCGAGCACGCAAGAGAACAGCAGCACCGCGGCGCGCGCGATGCCCGAGCAGCACTTCGTCATCTCAGCCCTCCTCGTCGAACGAACTTCCGCACGGCGCGCTCGCGCCCCCGACTCAGAGCTTCGGGATCACCGCTTCGATGAGATCCGAGAACTTCTTCCCCACGCGCCGCGAGGTCTCCGTCACCTCGTCGTGGCTCAGCGGCTCGCCGGTCACTCCCGCGGCCGCGTTCGTGATCACGGAGATCGCGCCGATGCGGATCTTCATCTGCCGCGCCGCGATCACCTCGGGCACGGTCGACATCCCCACCGCGTCGGCGCCGATCGTCCGCAGCATGCGGATCTCGGCCGGCGTCTCGTAGCTCGGTCCCGCCACCGCCGCGTACACGCCGCGCACCGCGCTCACCGCGAGCTGGAAGCTCGTCTGGATGATCAGCTCCTGCACCTGGCGGTCGTACGCGCTCGTCATGTCCGTGAAGCGCGGCCCGAAGCGCTCGTCGTGCTCGCCGCGCAGCGGGTTCACTCCCATCAGGTTCACGTGGTCCGTGACGATCATCAGATCGCCCGGCGCGAACCCGGGGTTCATCCCCCCCGCCGCGTTCGTGACCAGCAGCGTCTTCACGCCGAGCAGGCCCAGCACGCGCGTCGGGAACACCACGCGCTCCATCGGGTGCCCTTCGTAGTAATGCGCGCGCCCTTGGAGGCAGATCACGCGCACCCCACCCACGTCGCCGCAGAGCAGCCGTCCCCCGTGCCCCACCACCGTCGGCACCGGCCAGTGCGGGATCTCCGCGTACGGCACGACGACCGGGTCCTTCACGCGCTCGGCGAACATCCCGAGCCCGCTGCCGAGGATCACGCCGAGCGGCGCATCGCCGACGCCGCGGGAACGGAGGTGGGCAGCGGCGGCGGCGGCGAGGTCGTAGGCGGTCAAGGCGAGACTCCGGGGGCGGGCGGAGGGCGGGACGGAACGGGACGGGTCGGAGGCTTGGTATACCGGAGCGCGGGGCGGGAGGGAACGATGGGGCCGTGGGGAGGAGGCGCCGCGAGAACGCGGCGGCTTGCGAGGGGCGCGTCGGCGACGGCATCCCGCCCTCTCGCCTGGCGACGCCTTCTCCAGGCCCACGTCCCCACTCGATCCAGGCATCGGATGGATCCAAAGGCGCAAGCGCCCTCGATATTGCTCAAATGGATCAATGCTGACCCGAATTGTCCCTAGGCGACAATCCGAGACACCCATGCCCTACTTCACCGTCCTGGGCGACGTGATCGCCTCCCGCCGACAGAAGAACCAGAGGAAGCTCCTGCGCGACCTCGGCACCGTCCTGGCCTGGGCCGGCGCCGGCGCCGCACCGGCGAGCACCTACCAGCCTTTGCAGGTGACGATCGGCGACGAGTTCCAAGGCGCCTTCCACGACCTCGGCACCGCGCTGCGCGTGGCGCTTCGCATCGAGCTCCGCCTCGCCGGGTCGCTCCCGGTGCGCCTCGGACTCGGTCACGGCGAGATCGAAGGCTACGATCCGGCGCGAGGCCCCCTCGCCCAGAGCGGCAGCGCCTGGTGGAACGCGCGCGCCGCCATCGAGCGCGTCGCCGAGCTCGAGCAGGAGAAGCGCCCCTTCCGCCGCCTCGCCTTCGCCTCCGACGACCCGCTCCTCGCCGCCGCCATGGAAGCCTGGCTCTGCCTCCGCGACCGCCTGATGCAGGACTTGGATGAGACCGACCTCGCCATCCTGAGCGGCCTGCAGGAAGGCCGAACGCAGCTCGAGATCGCACAGCAGCTCGACCTCGACCCCGCTGCGATCACGCGCAGGAAGTACCGGCGCGGGATCGAAGCGCTACGCGCGGCGTATCGGGCGTTCGATGGGCTCGGGAGCAAAGCGGCCACGTCGAGCCCGCCGACGGCAGCGCCCGCCGGGACCCGAACGCGAAGGAAGCGCTCATGATCTCCCTCGGCCTCGCCCTCCTCGCTCTCGGGATCGCCGACCTCGTCGCTGGCGGGCTCGCGGGTACACCGCGAGATCGGTGGAGCATCGCGCGCGGAATCGCGACGGGTGCGCTGCCGATGCTGGCTCTTCTCCAACTCGCGTTGAGGCTGCGCGCTTGGGTCGCCGAAGACAAAGCCGCAGGAGATGAGGCCGAGGAAGCGCGGGCTCAGATCGAAGCGTTCTGCCTGGATCAGCCGGCGGAGCGTTGGGCCGCGAAGCCGATACGGCAATCGAGGATCGTCCGCGCGCTCTGGAAGGCGAGGCGCCTGGCCGTGCTGCCCTGGGTTTAGGTTCGCGCGCGGGCTTGCGGAGGGCGCTCATTCACCTGTTGGTTCGCAATGCGACCCGGGCGGCGGAAGCGCAGCAGTGAACGATGCCTTGGTCACCGAGCCCTTCCGGCCCCTCGTGCGCTTCGGGCCGGGAACGCGCAGACTGGCGATCGATCCGCTGCGTGCGCCGAGATCGATCTAAGTGCGGGTGCGAAGCAGAGCCGGCGCACGGAGGCGCGGAGCACCGGGGGGCTGAAGTCGAGCGCTGCGGTGCGAGACGATGGGCTAGGCCAGCGCTGGTGGCGAGCGCGCAGTCGGCGGTCCGAGGTTGCCGTACTCGTTGGCGCCGTCTAGGCTTCGCGCGTGGGGCGCACAACGTGCCCACTCGAACAGAATGCAAAGATCCGATCCTCACCAGCCTCTGGGCACGACGAGGTCCGCTCCGGCCTGAGCTCTCACCCATGAAAATAAACGTTTTCCTGAGCCATCCGAAACCAATGAACCTTCAGCAGAGGGAGTTCATCGAAAGGCTATCTGGCCTGCTGACTGACCCATTCCAAATGCAATGCAATACTCTCGGGCGTGACTCCTACGACATGGATGCGCCTATGACCGCGATCCGCCGGCTGATGCTAGAGTGCAACGGAGTCCTAGTGATCGCCTTCCGGAGATACTGGGTCGAGAACGGTCACGAGAATTTCAACTGCAACATCGAAGGCGTTGAGTGCAAGGCCATTTCGGGGACGTGGATGACAAGCCCGTGGTGCCACATTGAGGCGGCCATGGGATTCCAGCTTGGCCTTCCGTTGCTCGTCCTGAGGGAGCACGGAGTACTTGCGGACGGTCTCCTCGATCGCGGTGTTCGAGGGGCAAACTACCCCGAGTTCGACTTGAGCTCCGGCCCCCTGGCATTCCTCGAGGGCACTCTCGCAAAGAGCATCCTCACACAATGGAATGCTCGCGTTCGCAATTTCCGCGAGCTGCGAGGTAACCCAGGGCCCTTTGCCGGCTGAGAACATGCTTTCGGTTGGCTGACGTCGCAAGCGAGGGCCAACAAGCAGCCCCCCCTGTACCACTGGAGACGCCTCGCTTGGCGACCTGTGGGTAGCCTAGCGCGGCACCGGCGGCCTGTCGCGAGCAGCCATCTGCCCCCAGAGCTCCGAGCTCCTGGGGGGGACCCGCGCCGCGACGGGCAGCCGTCCTCGACGTCCTGTGGGGAGTGTTGCGCCTAGAGCGCCAGTACAGGGCTCGACCGAAGGGGGCGGCGACGTCGGCGCTCAACTGGTTCCACTTCAGGAGGCGACGATGGATTCCACTTCGAAGCTCTGGGTAGGGATCGACTGGTCGACCGAGCTTCACCAGGTCTGCGTTCTCCGCGAGAACGGCGCAAAGCTCTGCGAACGAGCAGTGCGTCATGCGCCTGAGAGCCTCGGCGAGATGTGTTCGTGGCTTGCGCAGCTGGGCTGCGACGAGAGTGCTTCGGTCCATGTCGCGATCGAAGTGCCGCATGGTCCGGTCGTGGATGTCCTCCTCGAGCGAGGCTTCGCGGTCTACTCGATCAACCCCAAGCAGGTCGATCGGTTCCGAGATCGCTTCTCGCCATCTGGCGCCAAGGATGATCGTCGTGACGCGTTGGTGCTCGCCGACTCGTTGCGCACGGATATGCGCGCGTTCCGCGCGATCAAGCCAGACTCGCCCTGGATCATCGAGCTGCGCGAGTACTCGCGCATGCACGAAGACCTCGTCCACGAGCGCACCCGCATCACCAACCGGCTGCGAGAGCAACTGCGCCGCTACTATCCCGCGTTCCTCGCCTGCTTCTCCGACCCGGGCGAGTCCGTTGCGCTCGACCTGCTCAAGGTCGTGCCGACGCCGGAATTGGCGCGCAAGGCACGCACGGCCAAAATCGCGAGCATCCTGGCCGCTCGGCGCATCCGGCGGATAGGACCCGAGGAGGTCCTGGCAAAGCTGCGCGAAGCGTCCTTCGTCGTCGCGCCAGGTACCGTCGAAGCCGCAGTTGCTCATGTGCAACTGCTCGTGCAGCGCCTTGAGCTCATCTCGAGTCAAGTCGCGCTGGTCAGGCACGAACTCGAGCGCTGTCTCGAGTCGGCTGGATCTTCGGGCCCGGATGCAGAGGTCGAGCAACGCGACGTCGAGATCATGCTCTCCATGCCAGGGGTAGGCACGATCGTCGGCGCCGCGTTGCTCGCAGACGCCTGGCGGCTTCTGCGCGCTCGAGACTACCATGGCCTCCGCGCACTGTGCGGGATCGCCCCGGTCACCAAGTGCAGCGGCAAGAAGCACATCGTGAGCATGCGCAAGTCTTGTCACTTGGGCTTGCGCAACGCCGTCTACCATCTTGCGCGCGTCGCTTCTCAGCGCGACCCGGCATCGGCAGAGCGCTACTCCGCGATGCGCGCGCGCGGCCACGGACATGCTCGGGCTCTTCGAACCATCGGCGATCGCTGCCTCAACGTGCTGTGCGCCATGCTGCGCGACGGAACGACTTGGAGGCCCAGGGATCCAGACGCCGCCACGGCCGCATGAAGGGAGCCACGAGAACATACTTCTGCGGCCCCCCGCCTCCTGCGGGGCCGCAGAAGACGCTCCAACTTCCACCGACGAGCGGAGACGGAGGACGCAGGCCGCACGCCGAGTGCCAGCTGGCTTTGCAGCTGGCGCGAGGTGTGCCGCCGGAGTCCCCGTCGGAGCGGCGGCGGCAAATCGCAGCGCTCGGGTCGGAGTCCTCGGAAAGTCTCTTGCAGAATGGTGGGGAGTCCCCCCCCCTGCTCGGAGAGGCTACATCCTCTTGCCTAACGCTGAGGCTCGCGCGCCCGGTCTCATGACTGGCAGCATTTATCAGGGGCAGCGCTCCTGGAGTTGCCGCTTCGTCATCCCCCCACCCCATCCCTCACCAACTCCTCCACCGAAGCCACCTCCGCGACCGTCCCCTCCGGATGCTCGTACGCCCCCGGATCCCCGTAGCTCTCGATGCCATCGCGCACCTTCAGCACGGTGACCATGCCGCCCATCGTGATGTAACCGAAGGGACCTTCGCCGCCGACCATCGGCAAGCTGTTCTTCGGGAGCGTCGGATCGGCTTCGTCCATAGCGCTCTCGTCCATGCCCATCGAGGCGAACTCGGGTACCACCTCCGCCAAGGCTTCGTCGAAGCGGCTCGGATCGACGCCGGTGAGATTGGGGACGTCGTGGCCCATCTGCGTCATGACGTGGTGCGTCATGTGGCAGTGCATCGCCCAGTCGCCCGGGTTGTCGGCGACGAAGTCGAAAGTGCGCGTCTGGCCGACGCCGACCAGGGTCGAGGTCTCGGGCCAGCGGGCGGAGGGCGGGATCTCGCCGCCATCGGTGGACACGGTCTGGAAGGCGTGGCCGTGGAGATGGATCGGGTGGTGATCCATGGCGGAGAGATTGCCGATGCGGATGCGCACGCGCTGGCCGGTGCGCACGACCATCGGGGCCGTCGCGGGGAAGACCTTGGCGTTGAAGGTGAGGACGTTGAAGTCCTGCATCTCGTTGGGATTGGGGCGTTCGCTGCCGACCGGGAGCGCCCACTCGCTCAGCATGTAGACGAAGTCGCGCTCCGGCGGTGGTTCGCGCAGCACACGCGGATGGATCACGATCATGCCCGTGAGGCCCATCGCCATCTGGACCATCTCGTCGTGATGGCTGTGGTACATGAAGGTGCCGTGCTGGCGTAGGACGAACTCGTAGCGGAAGGTCTCGCCCGGCTCGATGGAGCGCTGTGTGAGACCGCCGACGCCGTCCATGCCGTTCGGGAGGATGATCCCGTGCCAGTGCACGGTGGTCGGCGCGTCGAGGCGGTTCGTGACGTAGATGCGCACGCGATCGCCTTCGACGGCTTCGATGGTCGGGCCGTGGACGCGCCCGTTGTAGCCCCAGCAGTTCGCCTCCAAGCCCGGAGCGAACTCGTGGCGCACGGGCTCCGCGACGAGGTGGAAGACCTTGGCACCGTTGGAGATGCGCCAAGGGAGCGTCGCACCGTTCGGCGTCTCCACCGGCACGTAGTCGCGGAAGGGCAGGCCGAGGGGTTGCGGCGGGGCGTCGAGAGGGAGGCTCCGCGCGAACGCGCCGCGCGTGATCGGCGCAGCGAGCGGCGCCGTGAGCCCGGCGGCCGCGCCACCGAGCAGAAAGGTCCTTCGATCGGTTCTCATGGTCTCAGCTCCGTTCCGCGCGAGCATTGCCCGCGAGCTCCTCTTCTTCTTCCGCGCCGCGGAGTCGTCGCCGCAGCGCCTCCGGCATCGATCCCGCCAGGAGCTCGCGCATGTCGAGCTGCGCGAGCTCGGCCTCGCGCAGCACCAGCACGAGCTCGCGTTGATCGCGGAGCTCCGCTCGGCGCTGCGTCAGCACTTCGAAGGCGCCGATCTGCATCGCGTTGTAGTTCTGGAGCGTCGTGCGCACGACCTCCGCGCGCTGCGGCAGATGCACGTCGCGCAGGAAGCGCGCGCGCTCGAGCAAGCGCAGGAGGCGCTCCTGCAGCAGCCGCGCGCCAGCGCGGAGCTCCACCGCGCTCTGCGCGAAGTCGTGCATGCCCGCGCGGAGCTGCGCCGCGGAGCGCGCGCGGCGCGAAGAGCCCTGGTCGAAGAGCGGCAGCTCGCCTTCGAGCCGCGGCCCGAAGCCCCAGGTGCCTCCGGGGATGCGGATCCCGTTCGCGCCGAGCGCGAGCTCGGGGAACCAGCCGCGCCACGTATCGAGGCCCGCTTGCTGCGCGAGTGAATTCAACCCCTCGCGTTGCGCGCGGAGATCGAGCGAGGCCTCGACCGCGCGCGCTTCGATGCGGCTCGTATCGAGCGCGAGCGCGCTCTCGGTGAGCGGCTCCGCGACGAGGCTCCACTGCGTGTGCTCGCCCCAGAGGCCGAGCAATGCTTGCACGGGCTCGCGCGCCTCGACCGCCGCCTGCTCCGTCGCCGCGAGATCGAGGCGCGCGCGGGTTTCTCCCGCGCGCTCGATGGCGAGCTCGGCATCGGTGGCGTTGCCCGCGGCGTGCAAGAGCCGCATCAGCTCGTGCGAGGCCGCGGCCGTGCGCAGGGCACGCGCTTCGACCTCGACCAGTGCCGCCGCGGCGCGTGCGCGCGCGAACGCGCGGCGCACGGCGAAGCACAGCGAGACGAGCTCCTCGGTGACGCGCAGCTTCGCCGCGGCGTACTCGTGCTCGGCGAGGCGCTTCCGCAGCGGCAAGAAGAAGAGCTCGAGGATGGGCTGCGAGAGCCCGAACTCGAGGTCGGTGCCTCCGCCCTCCAGGAAGCGCGCGTCGAAGTCGAAGGTCGGGTTGCGGATGAGACCGGCCTGCACCAATTCTGCGCGCCCGACGCCGAGCGCCTCGTAGAGCGAGCGGACGCGGCGGTTCTGCAGGAGTGCCACGCGCACGGCGCGCTCGGCATCGAGCGGCGTCGCGAGCAGCACCCGCACCTCTTCGGCCAGCGCGGCGTCATCGTCGAGCGCGGGCAGCGCGACGTCGACCGAGGCGCGCGTGCGAAGCTCCGCGTGGACTTCGTCGCGGTCCTCGCTCGGGTCGAGCGAGGTGCAGGCGCTCGCCGCGAGGGCGAGCGCGGTCGCGAGCAGGGAGCGGGTGTTCATCGGCGATGTCCTCCACCGGAGCTCATCGCGCCGGAGCGCTTCTCGCGCGGTTCCTCCTCCGCGATCTCGAAGGCCCGGCTCGCCGGCGGACGCGGCGCCTCCGCCGCGCTCGGCGACGCGGGATGCGTCGCGGGCGGGTCGGGCATCGGCGGCGCGGTGCCGCACGAGGTCGCGAGCAGAGGGAGCGGAGCGAGGAGAGCGGCGAGTGAGCGCAAGACGCCGCTCACTGTCCGCCTCCGTTCGGGCGCGCTTCCGGACCGTCTTCGAGCTTCTCGCGCTTCGTATCGCCCTTCTTCTCGCGCACGTGCTCGTGCTTCTTCGCCGGGGGCTGCGCGGCGGCGATTTCCTCCGCCTTCGCGAGCGCGGCCTGCGGATCCTTCGACACTTGCTCGACGAGCTCCGGCCCCGCGAGGTGGATCAGCTTCGTCCCCACCAACGCGAACGCGTGCGCCTGCACCGGCTTCGCGCTGATCGGGCACGTGCGATTGCCGACGTCGACGATCTTCTCGCGGCGCAGCTTGGTCAGCACGACCTGCGAGTTCTCCCGGGCGCCGACGACGCAGCCTTCGCAGCAGACGCGGAAGCGGAAGCCTTGCAAGGTGACCGCGACGGCGTCCTCGCCGATCGGCTCACCGGAGACGGGGCAGGTCGTGTTCGCGAGCTCCTCGACGACCGGGTACGCGGTCTTGTGCGCGACCGGAACGTTGGCGCGGATCTTCTTGAAGCAGGGCTTGCAGCAGACGTAGATGCGCCCGAGCTCGGTGTCCACGAAGAGCGGGAGCGAGACCTTCTTGCCCATGATCGGGCAAGTCGCGTTGGGAAAGGTCGGGACTTCGACGGAGGGCGGGGTCTGGGCGAGCCCCGCACCAGACAGAACGCAGGACAGAAGGAGAGCGGAGAAGAGCGTTCGCAGCATTTGAGCCTCGTTGCCGTAAGGGGATTGCGGCGTCCGGACCGCAGACGCTGCGGCGGGACGGCCATTACACGACCAGGGCGAGAACGCCGGGGCGGCGCGCTCGCTGCGGGCTGGTCGCGGCCCTAGAGCAGGAGAGGCAGCGTGCGCTGGTGATCCGGTGGAGGCCGGACGAGGGGACGCGGCGAACCGCGGCGACGCGGGGGTTCCACCGCGGGAAATGGAGCCGCTCGTTCGGCGGCAGAGCTCGGCGCGAGAGCGAACTCGAGCTCCGCGCGCGGCCGCTCCGCATCGGGCAACTCCTCTTCGATCTGCAGGAGGAGGCAGCGGCAGGTATCGGCGCGCAGCGCTCCATCCGCAGGCGCGTCGTCGGAGCCTGCTTCTTCGGTGTCCGCGGAAGCGAGCTCCCGCGCACCGCTGCAACAGGATCGACCCGGCGCTTCCGGCGCCGCCGGCGCGCAGCAATTCGCGCCCGCTCGCCCGCCCTCGTGCTCGCAAAGGCAGATCCGGAGCAACAACCCCGCGGGCAGGACGAGGCCCGGGAGGAAGAGCAGCAGGAGGAGCGGGAGGCGGAGGAAGCGCATGGGCGATCGAACCAACGGCGTGGATGATCGATCTGGGTCACCCCAATCGTCAAGGCACCTGAGCTACGAGCGCAAGGCCCGGGATGCGGGCCCGAATGCGCCCAGACCAGTGGATGGGTGCTTCCTAGAGGATCTCGAGACCGGGCGGCGGAGACGGATTGGCCCTGGCCCCACCGGTCGCGAAGGGCGAGCATCCAGCGCCGCGCTCTGCGCGCTCCCGCACCCATGCACCGCCACCCCCACCTCCACGGCCTGAGCTCCGACCACCACGACGCGCTCGTGCTCGTGCGCGAGCTCGAGCGCGCAGCGGCGAGCTGGACGCGCACGGACGGCGAGGCGCTCGCCGTGCGCTTCGCGCGCGAGCTCGAGCCGCACTTCGCCATCGAGGAGTCCCTTCTGCTGCCGGCGTTGCGCGCCCTCGGGCGCAGCGCGCTCGTCGAGCGGGTTCTCGCCGATCACGCGCGGCTGCGCGCGGACATCGTTGCTGCGGCAACAGGCGACGCGTCCGCGCTCCGGAGCTTCGCTGCGAAGCTGGTCGAGCACGTGCGCTTCGAGGAGCGCGAGCTCTTCCCGACGTGCGAGCACGAGCTCGCGGCGAGCATCCTGGAAGAAGTCGCGCGGCGGTCGCCGCCGCCCCGCGGTCGGGGCCCGCGGCAAGAGCCGCCGCCCCATATGTAGAGCGGGAAGGTGCAACCGGATTGCACCTTAGTCCCCGCGGCTGCCCGATTGCCGGCCAGCCGCATTCCTCAGGGCAGGACCAGCGCCACGGGCCGCGCCGCGCGGAGCAGGCGCAGCGACGGATCGAGCGTGAGCGCCACCGCTTGCATCGAGAGGCCGGCGGGCAGTCCGGGAACCAGGAGCTCGCTCTCGCCGCGCGCGTCGAGGCGGCCGACGAAGATCGGGTGCAGTGCCGAGAGCTGGAACGCGAGCTCGGCCGGCGCGGGATCGAGTCCGTAGAACCAGCCGTTCGGGAAGGCCCCCGGCTGGAAGGTGAACACCGTGAGATAGAAGTCGCCGGGGCTGCCGCGGCGACGGCGGAGCTCCAGCGAGCCCGGAGAGAGACCGCTGCGCAGCTCGAGCGCGAACGCGTTCGGCACTTCGGCGTGCACGGCGTCGACGCGCGTGCCGCGCATGAGCGCGTTGCTCGAGAAGTACTCGTGATAGCCGATGCCGAAGGCGCCCTCGCTGTGCGTCGCATCGACGACCTCGAGCAGCAGCTCACCGTCGAGCGCGAAGCGGAGGCGCGTTCCTTCGGCCTCGAGGCGGAAGCGCCGCCACGCGGTCGCAGGTGCATAGCGCGGGCTCGGCAGGAGATCGATGAGCACGCCGCCCGACACGCGGAGGCAGCGCACGCGCCCGTCGTTCGAATCGAAGCAGAGCGCGTAGCACGCGCCTTGCTGGCTCGACGTTCCATCGAACGCGCCCGACGCGCGATCGCGCACGAAGATCCCCATGCGCTCGTAGCCGGAAGCTGCGACCTCCGGACGGTGATCGCAGAGGAGATCGGCCTCGAAGACCACGTCGCGGACGAAGCCAGGTTCGAGACGCAGGCTCTCGGTTCCACCCGCGGGATCCTGGATGCGCAGCGCCGTGGCATCGCCGCTCGGCGGCGCCGGCTGCGTCGCGACCGAGATCGGCGCGGTGAACTTCGCGCGCCAACTCGCGAGCTCGGGCCCGGGGCTCGGGAAGCGGTCGTTCCACGGGAACGACTCGTAGCTGCTCGCCGGATAACGCGAGCTCGGGATCGCGCCTTCGTCGCTCAGCAACGGATGCAGCAAGGGATCCTGCAGCACGGCCTCGACGGTGGTCGACACGCCATCGACCTCCATGCGCCGCGCGACGAGGCGGATCCCGTGGCTGTAGTCGGCGTAGGTCGACTCATGCACGCGCGAGAGCGGCTGGATCGGCGCTCCGCTGGGATAGTGCCAGCCGTAGATGCAGACGCGGCCGGGCGAGCTCGCGATGAGCGCCGACGCCACGACATCCTTCTTGATGCCGGCGGTGAGCCGCTCGGGCGGCGCGCCGGCGCGCTGGCTCTCGATCTGCAGATGATGCTGATGGAAGAGCGCGACCGAGAGGATGTTGTAGACCGACGGACTGTACGGGAACGGCTGCAGCTTGAGCGGTGCGGCGGCCCAGATCGCATCCACCATGCGCCGCGTGGGCAGCGCGCACTCCAGGCGATCGGCGAGCTGCTGCGCGAGATGCGGCGTCAGCGGGACGCGGAACCAATCGCCCGTCCGCCCCACACCGACGTAGTCGGGCGTCACGTAGAAGCGCGCCGTGCGTGTCCGCCCCTGGATCACGGCGCTCGTGGTGACGGGCACGAGCACGCGCAGGTGGTCCGGAACGTTTCCTGCCGCGAGCTCGTGCCAGAGCAAGCGCTCGCGCTCGGCGACCGCGAGCCCTTGCAGGAGCGGCGGGAACGCACTGCCGGTGAGCGCGCTGCCACCGCGCGGCGGCAGCGCGAGCTCGGGCGGATGCTGCGCTGCCACAGTGGCGCAGAGCAGCGCGAAGCACAGGAGCGAACGGATCATTCCGGCATCCTACCCCCGTCACTGTACAGTAAAGGTGCCTGGCACCTTTACTGTACAGTGACGGGCGTCAGGTCAGCACGCCGGCGACCGCGGCGGTGATGCAGGTCGCGATCGCGCCGCCGAGCATGGCGCGGAGGCCGAGCTTCGCGAGGTCGGCCCGGCGCTCGGGGGCGAGGCCGCCGATGCCGCCGATCTGGATGCCGATCGAGGCGAAGTTGGCGAAGCCGCAGAGGGCGTAGGTGGCGATCACGCGCGCGTGGTGCGAGAGCTCGCCCTGCGGGAGCTGCGAGAGCTTCACGTAGGCGACGAGCTCGTTGATGGCGATCTTCGTGCCGAGGAGGTCGCCGAAGGTGCGGCACTCGGACCAGGGGACCCCCATGCACCAGGCGAGCGGGGCCAAGGCGAAGCCGAAGATCTGGCCGAGGCTCGTGCCGAGCGTCGCGCCGAGGATGGCATCGAGGAGCGCGATCATGGCGATGAACACGAGCAGCATCGCGCCGACGTTCACCGCGAGCTTCAAGCCGTCGAGCGTGCCGCTCGCGATCGCGTCGATGACGTTCGTCGTCGAGCGCTCGACGGTGATGCGCACGGTGCCGGCGGTCTCGGGCGTACCGTCCTCGGGGACGAGGATCTTCGCCACGGCGAGGCCCACGGGAGCGGCCATCACGCTGGCCGCGATGAGATGCCCCGCGTAGGCCGGACCGACGAAGACGACGTAGAGCGCCATGACGCCGCCGGCGATGGTCGCGAAGCCGCCGACCATCACGGCGTTCAGCTCGGAGCGCGTCATCGTCTTCACGAACGGCTTCACGACGAGCGGAGCCTCGGTCTGACCGACGAAGATGTTCGCCGCGGCGGAGAGCGACTCCGCGCCGCTGGTCTTCAGCGTGCGCGTCATCAGCCACGCGAAGGCCTGGACCACTTTCTGGATGATGCCCAGGTGATAGAGCAGCGACATCAAGGCCGAGAAGAAGAGGATCGTCGGCAGCACGTGGAACGCGAGGATCGTGCCGAGCGCGCGCGGTGGACCGAGCTGCGGCTTCCCGGTTGCGGCATCGAGATCGGGGGCGCCGTCCTTGTTCGCGTCGACGAAGCGCTGCACCGCGATCGAGCCCTCGGCGGGGCTGCCTTGCTCGGTGAGGTTCTCCGCGAGGATGGGATAGAGATAGCCATCCGAGACGTAGAACTCGCCGAAGAGGAACTGCGCGCCCTCGTGCGTGAAGCCGAGCAGACGCACCACCACGTCGCGCGCGCCGTCGAACACCGCGCGACCCGGCGCGGTCCAGAGGATCGCCATCGCGAAGACGACCTGCAGGCCCAAGCCATAGGCCACCGGTCGCCACTTGATCGCGCGGCGGTTCGTGCTGGCGGCCCACGCGATCGCGAGGAGGACCGCGACGCCGAGGAGGCCGCGAAGATGATTCGGGCTCCAGCCTGCCGCTGCGCCGTTGGCCAGGATCTCCAAGTTCATGCGCGAGCTCGCGAGGAACCACCAGAAGCATGCGGGGTGGAGCGCACCGCATCGCCATCGTCCACTTCGATGCGCTCCAGGATGAGCGGGTGCGCCGCCGGGGCTTCGTCTTGGATCAAGAGCGCGCGCCGCAGCGCGCGCTCCGCAGCTTCCAGACCAACGCCGCGATGCGCGATGCGCACGAGCTCGTCGCCGGCGTGGACCCAGGCTCCGGCGCGGACGCGCATGTCGAGACCTACGCCCGGATCGATGCGATCGCTCGCGCGGCGCCGCCCCGCGCCGAGCTCGAGCGCCGCGATGCCGAGCTGGCGGCAATCGCGCACATGCAGGTAGCCCTCGCGCTCGGCGACGAAGCTCTGCGCGTGCGGCGCCCGCGGCAGGAGGTTCGGATCATCGACGACGCGCGGATCGCCGCCCTGCGCTTCGATCAGCTCGGCGAACTTCCGCAGCGCTTCCCCGCTCGAGAGCGCGCGCTCCAAGCGCTCGGTGGCGCTCGCGAGGTTCGACTCGACGCCACCCAAGCGCAGCATCTCGGCACCCAGCACGAGCGTCAGCTCGCGCACATCGGCCGGACCTCCACCGCGCAGCACGTCGATCGACTCCTGGATCTCGTTCGCGTTCCCGATCGCTTGGCCGAGCGGAACGCTCATGTCGGTGAGCAGCGCGGCGACGCCCTTCCCCATCGCATGAGCGGCGCGCACCAGCGCGCGGGCGAGCTCGCGCGAGCGCTCGATCTCGGCCATGAAGGCACCGCTGCCGAACTTGACGTCGAGCACCAGGGCATCGATGCCCTCGGCGAGCTTCTTCGAGAGGATCGAGGAGACGATGAGCGGGATGCACTCGACGGTCGCGGTGACGTCGCGCAGCGCATAGAGGCGGCGATCGGCGGGCGCCAGATCATCGGTCTGCCCGATGAGACAGAGCCCGTGACGCGCGACGCAATCGGCGAAGGCGCGCGCATCGAGGTTCGTGCGGAACCCCGGGATCGACTCCAGCTTGTCCAGCGTTCCGCCGGTGTGCCCGAGCCCGCGCCCCGAGATCATCGGCACGGGAACGCCGCACGCGGCGACGAGCGGTGCGAGCGGCACCGAGATCTTGTCGCCGACGCCGCCGGTCGAATGTTTGTCGACCTTGCGCCCGGCGACCTCGCGCAGCTCCAGCACCGTTCCCGAGCGCATCATCGCCTCGGTGAGCCAAGCGGTCTCCTGCGCATCCATGCCGCGAAAGAAGATCGCCATCAGCATCGCCGCGAGCTGCTCGGGATCCCAAGCCCCGCCTGCACCGCGCACGAACTCCTCGACCTCGCCACGCTCCAACGCCGCGCCGTCGCGCTTCTTGCGGATGATCTCTTGGGGCAGAGCCATGCTTCACTCGCTCCCTCTCACCACGAGAGATCAGCTCCAGAGGGAGCGGCCGGGGAGGCCGCGGGCGGGGACGTCGAAGGCGGCGCCGATCGTGGCGCCGACGTCGGCGAAGGAGGAGCGGATGCCGAGGTCGCCGCGCAGGGAGGAGCGGCCGTCGGTGGCGAGGAGCGGGACGTACTCGCGCGTGTGATCGGTGCCGCCGTGCAGCGGGTCGTTGCCGTGATCGGCGGTGAGCAGGAGCAGATCGTCGGGCCGCAGCGCGCCGAGCAGGAACTCGAGGTCGACGTCGAACTCCGCGAGTGCGCGCGCGTAGCCGTGTGCATCGCGGCGATGGCCGTAAAGCATGTCGAAGTCGACCAAGTTCACGAAGACGAAGCCGTGCTCGAGCTCGCTCGCGAGGCCGACCGTCGCGGCCATACCGTCGCGATTGCCCTCGGTGTGGATCGAGCGCGTGAGGCCCTGCCCCGCGAAGATGTCCTCGATCTTGCCGACGCCGATCGTGGGTACGCCGGCGTCCTGCAAGCGATCGAGCCAGGTCGGCCCCGGCGGCAGCATCGAGTAGTCGCGCCGATCGTAGGTGCGCTGATACGCGCCGACGCGTCCGCGGAAGGGCCGCGCGATGACGCGCCCCACGCGATGCGGATCGAGGATCTTCCGCGCCGCTTCGCACCACGCGTAGAGGCGCTCCAGCGGCACGCGCTCCAGATGCGCCGCGATCTGGAACACGCTGTCGGCCGAGGTGTAGACGATCGGCAACCCCGTGCGCTCGTGCTCGGGGCCGAGGCGCTCCAGGATCTCGGTGCCGGAGGCGGCGACGTTGCCGAGCACCGCGGGCACGCCGGCGGCGCGGCAGAAGGGCTCCAAGATCTCGGCCGGGAAGCCCTGCGGGAAGGTCGCGAACGCGCGCGCGACGGGCTGCCCCATCATCTCCCAGTGCCCGCTCGACGTGTCCTTCCCGGCCGAGAGCTCGGCGCAACGCCCGTAGGCCGCGCGCGGGACCTCAGGCGAAGCGAGCCCGCGCACCGCTGCGAGCTTCCCGAGCCCGAGCGAAGACAGCACGGGGAGATCGAGACCGCCGACGGCGTCGGCGATGTGGGCCAACGTATTCGCCCCCGCGTCACCGAAGCGCGGCGCATCGGGCAACGCTCCCACACCGAGGCTGTCGAGGACGAGGCAGAACGCGCGGCGGTAGTTCACGGCAGGTAGGACTTCGCTCCGCGCGCAACCTATCATGAGCGCGCGCGCCGAACCACGCCGCGCGCCCGGCCCACCCACTCCCGCCCGCACCCGCGATGCTCCGTCTCCTCGCTGCGCTCCTCTGCCTCCTCTTCGCGTGGCCCAGCGCGCTCCTCGCGCAGAGCGAAGCGAAGGACCTCCCCCGCTTCGAGAAGCTCTTCAAGCCGAGCCCGAAGGGCGCGCCGAGCCTCGCGGAGCGCCGAGCGGCGCTCGAAGCGATCTCCAGCTACGACTCGAAGCCCGCGGCCGAAGCGCTGGTCGACGCCTACGAAGCCGTGGCGAAGGAGATCGAGACCGCGCTCATCCAGCGCGCGCAGGACGAAGCCGAGGTGAAGCTGATCCTCGCGGGCCAGGATCCATCGAAGAAGGTGACGCTCCCCCAGCCGCAGTACGACCGCTACCAGGTGCTGCTGAAGCAGCTCGCGGCGAGCCGAACGACGACGGACGATCTGGAAGGTCTGCGCGATGCGCTGCAGCAGCGCATCGCCGCACTCCGCGCTCCCGCCGCGATCGACTGGCTGCTCACGAAGGTGATCGGCGACAAGGACCAGCCCTTCACGCTGAAGCTCTCGATCGCGCGCGCCGCGGCGAAGATCGGCGAGTCGCTCGCCCCCGCGATGCTCGCCGCGCTGCCGAAAGCGAAGCGCTCCGAGGAGATCCTGGTCCTGATCGATGGCCTCGGCAACGTCGGCAAGCCCGCGAAGGCCGCGACGCCCGCGATCGTGAAGCTCCTCGAGCACGAGGAGAAAGGGGTCCGCGAGCGCGCGGCGTGGGCGCTCTCGCAGATCGCCGCCCCCGAAGGCATCGGCCCCATCGTCGCGCGTCTCGAGAAGGAAGAGGACCGCACGCAGCGCCAGCTCTGCATCGCGCTCGAGGTGCTGACCAAGCAGCAGCTCGGTCAGAGCGTCTCGGCTTGGAAGAAGTGGTGGTCGGTCGAGGGCGCGAAGTTCTCTTCCGGCGCGGTCGAGCTCGGCGGCGGCGCGAGCTCGATCACCGCCGCTGGCGGCAAGGGCGGCTATTACCACGGCATCCCGCAGGAAGGCGGCGCGCTGGTCTACGTGATCGACTGCTCGGGCTCGATGATCGTCGGGATCAAGAACCCGCAGTACGAGAACAACCAGCCCGTGCCGCCGAAGGACCCGAAGGAGAGCCGGATCGAAGCATGCAAGGCCGAGCTCGCCAACGCGATCGGCCAGCTCCCCGAGGGCACGAAGTTCAACATCGTCGCGTACAACCAAGCGGCCTGGAAGTACCAGGAGAAGATGGTCGTGGCGAGCGCGCCGAGCGTGAAGGCCGCGCAGGAGTGGGTCGCGAAGCTCGGCTCCGAGGGCTCGACCAACATCCACGATGCGCTGGGCATGGCGTTCGTCTTCGGGGGCCGCGGCGTCCGCGATCGCTATTACGCCGCCGAGATCGACACGATCTTCCTGCTCACCGACGGCTCGCCGACGAAGACGGACGGCACGCCCGACTCGACCGAGAAGATCCTGCAGGCCGCACGCGAGTGGAACCCGTTCCGCCACGTCACGATCCACTGCATCGGCGTCGGCACGGGACTCAACGCCCCCTTCCTCCAGCAACTGGCCACCGAGCACGGCGGCAAGTTCGTGCAGCGCTGAACGCGGGGAACGATGCGGCGTGGACTTCGCCGAGGCATCAGCTAACCTGCTCGCTCCACCCGCTCCGTCCCGACGAGGTCCCCGTCATGCTGCGTTCCCTCCCCAAGCTCTCGGCTCTCTTCCTCGCCACCATCGCCCTGGCCGCCTCAGCGCCCCAAGATCCCGAGCTCGGTGGGTCGAACGGCATCCCCGATCTCAGCGGCCGCTGGATCGGCAAGCTGAAGGAAGTCGAGAACGAGCTCTTCACCGGCGGTACGGTGAACTTCAAGCGCAAGGGCACGATGCGCCTCGACGCCGTGCAGACCGGCGGCGTGCTCACCGGCGACATCTTCGTCGATTATGTAGGTGGCGGAGGCGAGCTCTTCGTCATCGAAGAAGGCCGCGTCGGCAACGGTCGCTTCTGGTTCAGCGCCTTCCGCGGTGGCAAGGGCAAGGCGCGCCCCGAGGGCGGACCGGGCACTCCGGACTTCGTCGGCAGCGGCGTCGTGAAGAAGAACAAGACGATGAAGGTCGTCGCGACGGCGCTGAACGGCTTCGACGAATTCAGCACGGTGCGCTTCAGCGCGAAGCGCAGCGCGACGCCGGCCGATCTCACCAGTGACGGAGACGGCGGACGCTGAGACCGAACTTCAGCGACTGCGAAGTCGGGCGCGCTGCGAAGCAGTGCGCCCGGCTTCGTTTACGCGCTAGCGCGCGAACGCTTTGGGTTTACGCGCTAGCGCGCGAAGGCCTCGGCGAAGGCGAGCTTCATGTGCGCCCAGCTCCGGCGATCCGCCGCCGCGTCGTAGGCGACGCCCGGAATCTTGAACGCATCGGCGCCGGGGTTCGTGAACGCGTGCACCGCGTACGCGTAGCTCAGGAACTGATAGTCGCGCTTCGCGGCCTTCATCTGCTCGTGGAAGCCCGCGATCTCCTCGGCGGTGACGAACGCGTCCTCCTGACCGTGGCACACCGTGACCGCCGCCGTGATCTTCGCGTTGTCCTCCGCGCTGCCGAGCGAGGTGAGCTTGCCGGCGTGGAACGCGACCACGGAGCGGAGCGGAGCCCCCGAGCGCGCGAGCTCGAGCGCCACCGTCCCGCCCATGCAGTAGCCGATCGCGGCGAGCTTCGTCTTGTCGACGAACTTCCGCGCCGCGAGCAGATCGTAGGCGAGGCGCGTGCGCGCCCGGAGCAGCGCGACGTCGGCGTAGGCCGCGCTCGACCACGCCGAGGCTTGCTGCGGATCCGTGGTGATCTTGCCCTTGCCGTAGACGTCGAGCGAGAAGCCCACGTAGCCGAGCTCGGCGAGCTGCTTCGCGCGCGAGCGCGCGTAGTCGTTGTTCCCCCACCACTCGGGGCAGACGAGGACGCCGGGCTGCGGCGTCTTCTCGGTCGCGCGCTGGTCGTCCCAAGCGAGGAAGCCCTCCAGCACCACCTCGCCGTGGCGGTACTCCACGACCTCGGTGCGGATCTCGGCGCGCGAAGCGGGCGCGGCTAGGAAAGCGGAAAGAGAAGCGAGCAGGGCGACGGCGACGAGCCGAGTGCGCATGGTTCAGTTCCTCGGTGGAGCGGGTTCGAAGGCGAGAGCTTACACTGGGCGCTGCGCCGGCCCGCACCCGTCTCCCTCTCCCGGCTCCCCCGGAGGAACCTCGCCATGATCCGTCCCACCTCCGCACTGCGCGCGCTCTGCGGCGCGGCCCTGCTCGCCGCTCCCGCCGCGGCCCAAGTCGAGCGCTACGGCACCCCCACGCCGAGCGGCTTCAACGTCGAGCTCACGAACGGACCGTTCCAGTCGTTCGGCGGCAACGCGTACTTCAAGCTCTACCTCACGGGCCCCAATCCCCTGGGCGGCGTGATCTTCCTCGCCCTCGGTCGCGGCAACGTGCCGATCGGCCCGTGGACGTTGCTGCTCGATCCCGCGACCTTCCAGACGATCAACTTCCCGCTCGCCCCGAGCGTCACCGAGCAGCCGCTCGCGATGCCGAACGACCCGTCCGTGTACGGGGCGCCCGTCGCGTTCCAAGCGCTGCTGCTGAACGGTGTCGATCTCGCGGCCACGAACGGCGTCGAGATCCGCATCCAGCAACATCGCACGCCGCTCCGCGCCTACATCCCGGGTCAGGACTTCTCGCAGGGCGCCAACGCGCCGGGTCAGTTCGCGACGCTCGATCTCTCCTCGTGGCCGCCGAGCTTCCGCGCCACCGCCAACATCGGCTTCAACGGCAACATCAGCGAGAACTTCTCCGTCGCCGTTGCGGTCTCCGATCGCCACGACTACGCGTTCCTGCACGGCAACGGGGCGAACAACGCCTTCATCCGCGTGCTCGACATCGCGGGTGATCTCTCCGGCGCGAACGCGCCGTACGTGACGCTCGGCGACATTCCGCTCACGCAAGGACCCGACACCACGATCGGCTATCGCGACCTCGAGATCAGCCGCGACGGGCGCTGGCTCTTCGCGACCACCGGCACGAGCCCGCTCTCGCTGCACGTCTTCGATCTCTCGGGCTTGCCCGGCACGCTGCCGACCGCGCCCGCGCAGACGATCAGCTTCGGCAACCAGGGCTCGGGTGCGGCCCTGATGGATCTCTCGCCCGACGGCAACCTGCTGGCGCTCGCCCTGAGCTCCACGCCCTCCGCGGATGTCTTCCTCTACGACATCACCGCCGCGGCGCAGCCCCTCGCGCAACGAGCGACGCTGCTCGTGCCGGGCTCGGCCGGCTTCGCTTCGCCGTGCGCCCTCGACTTCTCGCCGAACTCGCGCCGGCTCTTCGTCGTGACGGGCGGGACCTTCTCCTTCTACGACGTCACCGCGAACCCGCCGACGCCGCTGCTCTCGAACGCGACCTGGACCACGACGGGCATCGCACCCCTGCCGTGGAACGGCGGCACGCTCGCGATCAACCAAGGGCGCCTCGTCGCCGTCGCCGCGGAGGAAGGCTCGGGCGGCCTCTATCGCGTGATCGACCTCGCCGAGCCCGCGGGCCCGACCTTCGGCACCGTCATCGATCAGTTCTCGACGAACCCCGGCGGCAACATCTCGAACCACCGCCTGCACGCGCTCGGGAACATCGTCGTCGCGATCGACGGCTCGGGCGCCACGAACGACGCGCAATGGGTCGACGTGATCGATCTGAACGCGGCCGCGCCCGGGACCGGCTATCTCAGCGCGCGCGTGCGTATGCCCGCGACGAACCGGCTCGCACCGACGAGCCTCTCCTGCATCCCGCGCGAGTTCGAGCTGCGCTGAGCGAGCGAAGGAGAACGACGTGAAGCACGCGATCTCTGCACCCGCACGACGCAGCGCCGCCGCGATGGCGGCGGCGCTGCTCGGCGCCTGCGCGAGCGGTCCCGACTACGCGAGCGATATAGCGCTCGTGCGCTCGCGCGTCGAGGTGATCGAGCTCGGCTCGGGCGACGGACCGCGGGTCGCGATCGCGCCCGCGTGGCAAGGGCGCGTGCTCACGAGTGCCTTCACCGAGGACGATGTGCCGCTCGGCTGGCTGAACCGCGAGTTCATCCGCAGCGGCGCCAGCCGCCGGGGCATGAACCCCTACGGCGGTGAGGAGCGGCTCTGGCTCGGGCCCGAGGGCGGGCGCTTCGGCCTCTACTTCGCGCCCGGCGCGACGCAGGATCTTGCGAGCTGGCAGACGCCGGCCGCGCTCGACACGACGCCGTGGACCTTACTGGCGCACGATGCGACCAGCGCGACCTTGGAGCACGCGACGCAGCTCACGAACGCGGCCGGCTTCCGCTTCGAGCTGCTGCTCCAACGCGAGGTGCGTCTCCTCGATCGCAGCGCGCTGGAGCGCGCGCTCGGGGCGCTACCCGAGGGCGTCGAAGCGCTGGCCTACGAGACGCGGAACACGCTGCGCAACGCGAGCCAGCGCTCGTGGACGAAGGAGACGGGCCTGCCTTCGCTGTGGGTGCTCTCGATGCTGCCGCCGGGACCGCGCGCGACGGTGTGCGTTCCGTGCCTCGACGGCGACGAGGCGCTGCTCGGACCGCGCGTCCGCAGCGACTACTTCGGCGCGCTGGATGAATCGCGCCTGCGCGTCGAGCCCGCAGCGATCTTCCTCCGCGCGGACGGCGCGCAGCGCTCGAAGATCGGCGTGCCGCAGCCGCGCGCGCTGCCGATCCTCGGTGCCTGGGATCCCGATCGCGGCGTGCTGACGCTCGCGATGTTCAACCAACCCGAAGGGCTGTTGTCTTACGTCGACTCGCGTTGGGACGTGACGCTCGATCCCTACGCCGGCGACGTCGTGAACGCCTACAACGACGGCCCGCCCGCGCCCGGCGTTCCTCCGCTCGGCCCCTTCTTCGAGCTCGAGAGCTCCTCCCCGGCCCTCCCGCTCGCGTCGGGCCAGAGCTACATGCACCTCCACCGCACGATCCACCTGCGCGGTGATCGCGCCGCACTCGATCAGCTCGCCCAGCGCGCCCTCGGCGTCTCGCTCCATCAGCTCGAGTCCGCCTTCCGCTGAAACCGAAGGTACGGTGCCAGAGCAAATTCCTCCGGATGGTCTCAAGGCGTCAGTCGTTGAACCAGCAGATATCATTGTCCAGTTACTGACCGGAGGAATTGCTCTGGCACCGTGTGTCCGCACGTCGCCCAAGACGGTGATTCCGGCCCTCGTGCCCAGGCTTAGCGACGACGAGCACCCGGGCCGGCAAGCGCGCCACCAGGAGCCGCTCGCCGCGTTCCGGCGGGATAGGAGGCCCAATCTGCCGTTCCGCATGGCTCACGATCCGAGTCGAGATGTTGAGCTGCTTCCTGCCTGCATGAGGAGCGTGGCCGAGAGGCCGCACTTCCGATGGCCGAAACGGTACTCCGCGCTCGCGGGATGGTTCGTCAGCTCGGAGGTCTCGAGCACAGAGCGCGCCCCCCAGAGGATGATCGGGTCGGCCGTAGATGCCGCGGGGGACTGCGCCGACGAGGTTCGTCCGCAGGTGCTCATGCGCTGCCGGCTCGTCGAGGAAGGCGATATCGAGCTTGCCGCTCAACCATTGCGGGGCGAGCTCGCTCACATCGGTCGTGAGCTCCGGAGCGAGTTGAGGATGAAGACTCCGCAGCTGGACCAAGGCCGGAAGCACATACACCGAAATTCCGACACCGGTTCTGGCGACGCGCAGAGCTCCCTGCCATCGCTCGTCTCGCTGCGGCTCCGCAGCACCATGCACGAGGCGCATGGCATCGCGAAGCGAGGCCAGGAATCGCTCCCCCATGGGCAAGAACTCCAGCCTGCGACCGGAGCGCAGGAGGAGCGGGCATCCGAGTACGATCCCGCTGCGAACTCCTGCGAAAACCAACTAGGCGCTGCCGCGATCTATTGGACTCGCAAGTACACCGGATTGGAGAAGTTTCCCCGCAGGCTTACGGGGTCGTACGCCAAGTCCTGGAACCATAGGTCGATCGGCGTGATGGTCTGAAGGGGCACCGAGACAATCTGCTGATTCGGCACCACGCCGACGTGGAAGTTGGGCCAGGTGCTCGCCAGGTCGAGGAATGCCATACCGTACGGAGGCAGCAGCGTCGCGCCCGGAGCGATTCCGCCGAGGCGCAGGAACGCGAAGCCGCTCGTGCCGGTGTTCTCGAAGGTGACTTGACCGCCGGGCGTCGCATTGCCATTCACGGCTAGCTCGACGTGACCGAACTCGTGGGCGCCCATGTCGACGCGCAAGGCACCGTCGAGGTTGCCGTCCAGGAGCCGGGGAAGTCTTGCGATGTCCTGGCCGAGCGGCTCATCGACCGGATGACCGCTGTCGATGCACGGCGACGTCGGTAGCAGTCGGAAATCGCCTGCGAGTGGTGCCGCAAATGCAGCGGGAGCATCCAGATTACCCACCCCGGCCATGCCACCCTCGATGTTGGAATAGGTCGCGCTCGTGAGACCAGAGATGCCCAAACCACCCGGGAGGTTCTCGACCGCGATGCTGTCGATGAGGTGAGCATCGCTTCCCGTGGCGAAGAGCGCCGGCCAAGAGTCTGCTGAGTTGCCTTGGATCGTCGCGCGTCGAAGGCTCACGTTCGAGTTCCGGACGTGGATCCCGCCCGCGAGAGAGGGACTTCCGCCGTGTGCGAGGGCGCGGTTGCCGGCGACGATGGTATCCAGGATCTCGCAGCGCGAGGATCCCGAGACCAGCACTCCACCACCTTCGAGGATTTCGTCATTCTGACGGATCGAGCAGCCGTGGATGGCCACCACCGGAGTCGAAGCAATCCGGATTCCGCCGCCCCGGGAATTCCGGAGGCCCCAAAACCTCGACGGGATCCACGTGAACACCCGATTGCCAATTACTTCGGAGCTCCGCAGGTCGAGCCTTCCGCCTGATACATGGAGGCCTCCGCGATTTCCGGTGATCCGGCTATCCACGATGCGAACGAGCGAACCACTTGCATCGATACCGACCCCGCCTGCTTGCTCTACCGTCGCGTCGATCATCTGGAATTCGCCCAGCGCTACCGAAACGCTGATCGGAAAGGAGTACCACCACTCTGGGATATTGCCGTTGAATCTGGTGCCGCCGGTGCCACCGATCATGGAAGTGCTCGCGAGAGTCACGGAAGCTCCCTGCGCGTCGATACCCGAGATTCCCTCGCCGAACTGGTAGGGGAGATCCGCGCCGCGAATCCGGAGCCGCCGGAGATCGACGATCGCGCCCGAAGACACGGTCAAGCAGCTCGCAGTTGTGACGGATGGAGCGATAACGACGAGCTCGCCCGGACGGCCGGCGATCTGAACGCTACGGCTCAGGCTCAACGTTTCCGTGTACGTGCCCGCGGCCACGAGGATCGTGTCACCAGCCCTCGCAGCGGACAGCGCCTCCGTGATCGAGCAGAAGGGAGCGGCGAGAGTCCCGTTGCCGGAAGGGCACGTCGCCGCGCCACGATCGACGTGGATCGTCGAGCCCAGGAGCACATAGTTCGACTTGCTCTCCGTTCGCGTTCCGAGGACAGGGTGCGTCACACGTACCGTCACGGCGTACGACCCCGGTCCGCCGTAGCGATGACGCGGATGCTCTGCCGTCGAATCGACGATGCCGTCGCTTTCGAAATCCCACGCGAACGCCATCTGCGCGGGATCACTCACGTCGGCGCGCAGCCAGAACTCGATTTCCTGAGCGGGATCGCCAACGCGAGGCGACGCCATGAAATCCACCTCGTAGAACGCGCTGTCTACGTGCACGAGATTCGGCTTCACGACACGGAGCCTCCCATATGAGGGGTCATTGACCTCAAGCGTAACGTTGAACGCGCCGGGTACCGCGTAGACATGCACGGGGTGGCGCGCGGTCGAATCCACGACGCCGTCGCTCTCGAAGTCCCACGCCCAGGTCGTCTGGCCCGTGACCAGGGTGCTCAGGTCTGCGAACGCAACCTGGAGGGGACGAGGACCTCGGCGGGGCGATGCGTCGAAATCGACAACGCCCTGGCTCACCTGGATGAATCCGAGCTTTCGAGCGATCGCCGTTCCGAAGACCGAGTCCGTCACCGCGAGCGTGACGTCGTACGCACCGGGAGCCGTGAAGAGGTGCGTCGGATTGCGCTGCGTGGAATCCACGATTCCATCGCTCTCGAAGTCCCATGCCCATGCGCTGATGCCGGGACCCGAGCTCGCGCTGCGATCCGCGAACGAAACCGCGAGATACGCACGGCCTTGCCGCGGCGTCGCATCGAAGTCCGCCGTCAGGGGCGGATCGACCTGCACGAAAGCCGGCTTCACCGTCCTGTAGTTTCCGTGCAGCGGATCGACGACCTCCAAAGCTACAGAGTAAGCCCCCCCCTGCACATAGACATGCGTCGGGTTCTGCTGCGTCGAGTCGACCACGCCGTCGTTCTCGAAGTCCCACGCCCAGGAGCTCAGACCAGCGCTCGACGTCGCGCTCCGATCCGTGAACGAAACGGACAAGTACGCGCGCCCCTGTCGCGGCGTCGCATCGAAGTCCACGGTCACTCCGGGAGCTACCTGCACGAAGCCAGGCTTCACCGTGCGAATCGTCCCGTACTGAGGATCCGTCACCGCGAGCGCCACCGAGTACGTCCCGGGCGTCGTATACACGTGCACCGGGTTCTGCTGCGTGGAGTCGACCACCCCGTCGTTCTCGAAGTCCCACGCCCATCCCGAGATGCCGGGACTCGAGGTCCACGTGCGATCGAAGAAGTTCACCCCGAGCGGTGTCCGTCCGGACCTCGGGCTCGCATCGAAGTTCACCTGCACGCCTGTCGCTTGACGGTAGGTCAGAAGCACCACTGGGGCGCGCTCGACTTGGCTCGCGTTCGCGACCGCAGCGTTGGGATCGGACGTATGCCCGTAGCTCGTCGCCAGCCCGCCGGCACCTTGGGCGTCCACAAGGAACGAACCGGTGCCGGACGGTGCGAGCGGGGTACGCACCACGATCACGAAGTCCTCGCCGAGCGCCGGGTCGTAGAAGAATCCGGTGGGATTGGAGAACACCAGCCGGAACGGTGCAGGCGAGGAAGTGCTCGCCTCTGCGGGAACGTCCTTTGGTCCGCCGTAGAAGTACTGCGGCGCGACCAGGTTGCTGGCGAGCGTCGTGCTGTAGGATCCGTTGCGCCAGTCGTTCGCCGAGCTCGCCAGCGTCACCTCGAACTGCGGGAAGCTCCGCGGCCCCCAGGTCACCCCATCGGCGCGAAACGCGACCTCGGTGATGAAGATGGGCCCCGTCGCCTGGAAGTGCGAGCTGTCGTAGACGAAGTGCCAGAGCTGCGTCGTCGTCGCGTTGAACGGATCGGAGAGCGAGGAGTTCCCCGCCGCGTTCCTCAACCCCCGGGGCAGCGTCTGCTGCTGCGTCGTCTGCGCCGACGAACTCGCAGCGCCGAGGAAGAAGATCGCAAAGAGCAGACCGAGGCCGCAGCGAATCGCGCGCATGAGCAGGCTCCGCGGGAAGGGGACATCACGGCACTGCCGTCGTCTGCGCTGGACCTAACCAGCGCGAGGAGAACGCAGGCCGGAGGCGGAAAGGGCGAGAGCAAGAGATCGCGCCCGGCGGCGGAGATATCGACGGGATAGGTCCGACGGGGCGAAGGCCGATGCTATCCCCGGCGCCCGCGGGGTCAATACGACGTGGACGGCGCGGCAGCTCGCTCGATCGTGCGTCGGGCATCACGTGCGCCAAACTCGCATCGTCCCGGCGATCGGCGCTCCGCGGCAGCACCTCGATCAAGATCGTGCTGCCGGCCCTCGTGCCCGAGCTCGCCGATGACGATCTCGAGATCCGGAACGGCGGAAAGGCGGTCGCGGCGTTCTTCCGGCTTGCGGATGGAGGCATCGACGCAGACGAAGCAGAGCGGCTGCGCCGCGAGTTGCTCGCGTACTGCGAGCGCGACACGCTCGCCATGGTGCGGTTACACGAGGTGCTGGCCCGACGTCGCTGACGCCCGCAACTCAGATCCCGCGGGACCGCTCCTGGATCCATGCGCCGGCCTCCAGCGATCGGGCGGGTTCGGAGGATGCGCGTCCTTCACCGGCTCGCACCGAATCCTCGCCGCGAGGAGCTCCTCGAGAATTGAGCGGGGCGAGCGCTCGCGTTCCGCTCCTCCCCATCGCCCCTCTCGAGTGACGGCCGCGGTCCCCGAGCTCGAATCCGACAGCGACCTATCCGGCGACTCTCTGTATCTGCGCTTCGGGGATGGAGCCGAAGGCGATCCGGATCTCTCGAGCGAGGTCTGGGGCGAAGTGTTCGAGCCGCGGAAGGATCCGCGTGCCGTCAGAGCTTTCGCCTGGATCGCGCACCCAACACGATCACGTGGACGAGCGGCGCCGATCTAGCGCCCGAGCTCCTCTACGAGCAGGTGCGCGGGACGCGCTACAAAGCTCGAGGTGACTGAAACCGAACGTACGGTGCCAGAGCAAATTCCTCCGGTTAGTAACCGGAGGAATTTGCTCTGGCACCGTACGTTCGGTTTGGCTCAAGCCCGCTCCTTGAACTCCCCCGTTTCCGTGAACACGCGCACCTTCTCGCCGGTAGCGACGAGATTCGCGACGCGCGTCTTCACGCCGTTCTCGAGGATCGCGTCCTTCAGGCCAGAGCCCGCGCCCTTCACCGGCGGAGAGGTCTCGGTGACGGTGATCTCCACCGTCTCAGGCGCGCGCACGAACATCAGCGTGCCGTTCACGAGGAGGCCGATGTAGCGGTCGGACGGCCACTTGAGGGCGTCCTCGGCGGCGGCCTTCGGGCAGCGCACCTCGTCGCCGTCCTCGGTGAAGAAGACTTCATCGCTCCCATCCTGGTAGGAGTGCGTGAGGTCGATCTCGTCCTTCTCGAGCACTTCGTACTTGGTATCGCCGTGCTCCTTCAGCTCGCGGATGCGCCCCGTCATGATGTCCTTGATGCGCATCTGCACGAACTGGCGCCGGTCGTTGCGGAGGATGTTCCACCAGACGACGGACCAGACGCGGTTCTCGAAGGAGACGAGGAAGCCAGGGCGGAGATCGAGGGCGGCGAGCTGAGACATGGTGCGGCCAGGGTAGCCTACGGCGCCGCCCGCGATCAACGCCCGAGGCGCCGCGCTCAGCGCACGGACCCGTCGAGCAGGGCCACGTTCACGGTCCCGGGACCGCGGGTCTCGTAGACGTGCATGCCGATCCCGAGCTGCTTCAGGTTGTGCTGGACCGCGTGGGCTTCGATGGTGTCGCACACGATGGCCCCGAGGCCGGGGATCGAGAGGGTCTGCTCGCGCGCGAACTCCCCGCGGCCGACGACGTGCGTCCGCCCGGCCCGCCGGTCGTGGAGGATCCGACTGGAGTAGGTGCGCGGAAGCTCGGGCAAGGCGCAGACCAGCGCCCCGCGCGCCCCCGCGGTGGAACCGACGCGCACCCCGCCGCGGAAGAACTGGAACTCCACGCCGTGGATGTCTCCGGCGCTGACCCGCACGCCGCCGGCGGAGCTGCCGTTGGTGCGCGCCCAGGCGAGCACCGCCACCGGATGCGCCTCGACATCCGGCGCGGGAACCAGCGACTGCTCCACCTGCTCCAGCGGCGTGCCGCTGCGAAGGACGAAGCGCGGCCCCTCCTCGCCCTTCTGGACCGCCGGCAGGAGCAGCCCGATCAGGATCCCGGCGCTGGCCCCCGGCCCCTGCGCGCGGATCTGACTCAGCCCCGTCCTCTGGATCGCGGTTCCCTCGCCCGGCGCCACGCCGAAGCGCGCCACGCGTTGCGGGTTCACCAACAGGTAGTCGCGCGTCGGATCCGCGACGCAGGGCGCCGTCGTCGGGGTGAGCAGGTTCGGGTACACCGAGAACGCGATCGGCGAGCTCTCGAAGCGCACGAGGCGCGGCGTCCAATCGCTGGGCTGGAACTGCCCCGTCCATATGTTCCGCGGGTTCGAGGGATCGGCGATCACCCCGAGGAAGGGCTGGTGGTTCTGGCTGACGTTGATGTTGAAGACATCGTCCCCGATCACGACACCGGAGCTCACGACGAGCCACCCGGCTAGATCGGCGAACACCCGGAACTGCGCGGAGGCGAACGCGTAGGCGCTCACGGGGAAGCGAGCGAAGACATGCACGCGCGCGATCTCGCCCGGGGCGATCGCCAACCGATCGGCGCGCACCGCGAGCTGGCAGTCCTGGGCGAGGGCCGGAGCGAAGGAGAGAGCCGCGGCGAGGCCGAAGACGCGTGCCGCGACGGAGAACGATGAGGAAGAGCGGAGCATGGGATCTCGAAGAAAGAGAGGAGAACGGAGGAGCTCGGCGCGCTCGACGAGCGCGCGCATCCCCTCTCGCCCGCTTCGCGCCGCGGCGCCGCCACGCCGCCGCGGATTTCTGCCGCGCGCCGCGATCCCTCGCCTCGCGCTTGCCGCTGCCGGAGCCGCTGCGTAGCGTGCGCCTCACCATGAGCCCCGCCGAAGCGACCTCGCCGTCCTCCGAGCCCGAAGAGGGCCTCTCGCGCTCGCTCGGCCTCTTCTCCACCACGATGCTCGTGATGGGCGGGATCATCGGCGCGGGGATCTTCTTCGCTCCGGCTCGCGTGGCGATCCAGCAGCCCGCGACCTTGGGCATCCTGCTCACCTGGGCCCTGGGCGGCGTGCTCGCGCTGACCGGAGCGATCGTCTTCGCCGAGCTCGGCGGCATGTTCTCTCGAAGCGGCGGGCAATACGTCTATCTGCGCGAAGGGCTCGGGCGCACGGTGGCGTTCATCTTCGGCTGGTCCCTGCTCAGCATCGTGAACTCGGGCGCCATCGCGGTCGTCGCCGGCTTCTCCGCGCTGAACGTGGAGCTCGTGCTCGACGCCCTGCTCGATCGGAAAGGCACCTTGGGTGCGAACGGGCAGATGCTCTTCGCCGCCGCCCTCGTGATCTCGCTCACCTGGGTGAACGTGCGCGGCGTGCGCCTCGGCGCCAGCGTGCACAACGTCTTCATGGTGCTGAAGATCGCCTGCATCCTGCTCCTGATCGCGCTCGGTTTGGTCCACTGGAGCAGCGGCGGTTCACCGCGCACCTCGGTCGCGCCCGACACGGATCCCGTTCGTTGGAGCACCCTATCCCTCGCGTTGCTCTCGGTGCTCTTCACCTATGGCGGATGGAACAACGCCTCCTCCGTCGCGGGCGAGATCCGCGACGTGCAGCGCACGCTGCCGCGCGCCGTGCTGCTCGGCACGATCGCGGTCGTCGCGCTCTACGTGGGCTTGAACCTGAGCTTGCTCGCGATCCTCGGGGCCCCCGGCCTCGCCTCCGAGAGCTCGCCGGTCGCCGCGGCGGCCGGCGCCGTGCTGGGCGAAGCCGCGGGCGCCTTCGTCGCGTTCGCCATCGTGCTCTCGACGATCGGCGTCACGCACGCGCTGCTCCTCATGGCCCCGCGCGTCTTCTTCGCCATGGCGCGCGACGGCATCTTCCTCCCCGCCTTCGGCCGCGTGCACCCGCGCTACGCGACGCCGCACATCTCGATCCTCGTGCTCTCGGGTTTCACGCTCTTCTATCTCACGCAGGACGCGGGAGCGGTGCTCGACGGCCTCGTCGTCTTCGACTGGATCTTCTTCACGCTCACAGGCCTCGCCTTCTTCGTCTTCCGCGTGAAGTACCCGGAGCTCCCGCGCCCCTATCGCGCGAGCGGCTATCCGCTCGTGCCGGCGATCTTCGTGCTGCTCGCCGCGGCGATCGTCGTCGTCACCGCGGAGAAGCTCGGCGCCACGGATCCCCTGGTGCTGCTCGTCCCGGGCTCGATCTTCGGCGCGGGCTTCCTCGTCCACCTCGTCCAGCGCTTCCGCGCGCGAACCCCATGACGCGCGAGGACCGCACGCTCGACCTCCACGGCTGCCGCGCCGAGGAAGCGCTCGAGAAGCTGCGCGCGGAGCTCGCGCGCGCTCATCGCGAGCGCATCGGCGTCCTCGTCGTGATCCACGGCCGCGGCTGGCGCAGCGGCGGCAAGGCCGTACTCCCGAAGGTCGTGCGCGACTACCTCGGCGAGCTCGAGCGCCATCCGCGCTCGGGGGTGCGCCGCGTGCGCTTCGGCGAGCAAGACCCCATCGTGCCCAATGCCGGCTGCGTCTACGTCGATCTCTTCCTCGAGCGCAGCCAGCCGGTCTTCGATCCGCGCGCGCCGAAGAAGATGCCGAAGCCGAGCGAGAAGAAGCCGAAGATCCGCCCTCCTGCACCGGAAGAGATCGAGTTGCCGCCCGACCTCGATGACGAGTTCGAACGCGGGATGAGGGACTTCTTCGGCAAGGGCTGAGCTCAGCGCAACGCCACGGCGCGCCGTGGCGTCAGCCGCACAGCGCTCGACGCCTCGAGCACCAGCGCCTGGAACCACAGCTGCTCCACGGGCAGCTGCGCGCGCGACGGCGCGAGCAGGCTCAGGCTCCCGACGCCGCGCGCGTCGATGGCGAGCGGCAAGAGCAGCGTGGTTGCGCGGCTCGGATCGAGCCAGAGCAGATCACCGAGGAAGGGCTGCGGTGCGGCGAGCTCGGTCGAGAGCATCACCAGGGCAGCGCCTGGTCCTTCGGCGACGAGGCCGAGCGTCCACGGCTGGCCGCGGCGCGCGTACGCCGCGCCGATCAGCGCTGGTGTGCGCACTTCGTCAGCACCGAGGTCGGCGCGAGGGCCGAGCGGGCGCGGATCGCCGTCTTGGTCGCGGCGGGCGCTCGCGGGGACGGGGAGCGTCGCGGCTTCGCGGAGCGTGCTGCGCGCGATGAGGTGGCCATCGCTCGACGAGAGCGCGAACTCCGGAGGAACGCGTCGGTTGCCGTTCTGCGTGGAGAGCACGGCGTCATCGACGGAGCTCGCGGAGATGTCGAGCGCGCCGAAGTTGCCGCTCGTGAGCGGGCCGCCGGGGTAGAGGATGCCGTGGCGGATGCGGATGCGGGCGGGTTCGTTGCCGTTGCCGGGCGAGACCCACGCTGTGCCACCGCCGACCACGGTGTCGTGCCACGAGAGAAGATCGAGATTCGAGGTCGCGGCATTCGCGCTGAAGATCGAGAGGTGCTCGGTGTTCGCGGCAAAGTGGTTGCCGGTGAAGATGAGCTGCAGCGTCTCGTCCGGCGGACAGGGCGTCGCGCTGCACACGCGACCGGTGTAGGCGAAGAAGCCGCGCTGGTTGCCGACGAAGCGCGAGCGCTCGATCGTCCAGCGGCCGCGGTCCACCAAGGAGATGCCGGTGCCGCAGTTCTCGAAGTGACAGCGCTGGATGTCGACTTGCTCGTAGAAGGTCGCGGTGCCGACCTCGATGCCGGTGGTGCAGCTCTCGAAGTGGCAGTCCTCGAACATGGCGCGGGCCGCGGGGATGCCGTGTTGGAAGCCGCGGATCCCGAGGAGGACGCCGGCGCGGGCGCCGACGAAACGCACGTTCTTCGCGTAGAGCTCGCCGTAGAAGCGCAGGTAGGCGATGTCGTTGGTACTGCGGAGCTCCAGGTTCTCGAGGTGGAGGCGGCCGCTGCCCCAGGTCGGGTAGGGCAGGTTCGGCGGGCGGGGAGGGAAGACGCTTTGCGTCGTCGTCGTGTCGCTCGTAAGCACCAGCAGCTCGTTCCCGGAGTCCACGACGACTCCGTCCTCGCCGATCAGGCGGACGCCGTGCATGCCGTTCCAGGGGAACACCTCGCCGTTGGCTCGAGAGTACAGCCCGGGTCGCAGATGGATGACGATGTCACTCGGAGGCTCTCCGAGCGCACCCTGGAGCTTGTACGGCAAGAGCTCTCCCAGCCGGGCTTGCGGAGGCGTCCCGAAGTTGACGGAGATCTTCCGCACGTAATGTGCACGGGGGCTCTCGAGTCCGCCGCCTGGGTAGTTCTTGCGATGCGCGAGTAGGAGATACCGATCGCCGCGCAGGCCGCGCTCGATCACGCCGCGGACGTCGATGGCATCGGCTCCATGGCGAGAGGCGAGCAGGATCGGCGGGTCGAAGAGGAGGTGGCCCAGATTGCGGCACCAGTAGATCGAGTCGTCGTCCGAGTAGACAAGATCGGACATGTTGTCGTAGTCGAGATCGGCCATCGTGCACGAGCCTGCGCCGCAGGCGACCAGGCGCAATGGTCCGTTGGTCGTCATCAGCGGAGTGGCGGGATGGAAGCGGGTCGGCCAATGAGAAGGAACGCCACGGAGGATGATGGCCGGCAGATAGACCAAGCCATTACACCCACCAGACGAGAACTCCCGAGAGAAGCCGACGACATCGAGGGCTCCATCCCAATCGACATCCGCGACCCCAAACTGCGGATAACGCATCTCTATGCTGGAGCCTGCGATATCAAGGACAGGGACGGAAGCCGAGAACCTGGGTGGTGATCCGCCCAGATTCTCGGTCCAGAGGAGCCGAACCATCGCGCCCTGAAAGGATCCCTGATGGAGAAAATCCTCATCTCCATCTTGGTCCAGATCGCTCGCGATCAAGACCGAGAACTCGTCGGCGATCACGGGAATCTCTGCCGAGCGCTCGAGAAGTGGATCTTGGGTCAGACCGACGTTCCGAAGCAGAGTAGTTGGAGAGTACGCAATATGCCGCAAGACGTCTTTGGCACCATCTCCATCGACATCAGCGAGTACGACGGTGCCGAACGACTGATCTACAGCCGCAGCCTCATTCAGAGCTCGAGTCACGGTGCCAAATGGACGGACCTGGTCCCCTCGTCCAGAACGATCTGAACCCGTGCGTGGATCGACCCAGTACTCTAGGAAGGTCCCCTGAGACGTTCCGGTAGTGGACTGGGCAAGAAGTGCTTCGGTCCATCCGAGCAACGCACAACAGACCATGAGACTGATGCGGCTAGAGCGCATGACGTGACCTCTCTCCTCGAAGCCTAGTTCTCGTTGGCTCCGCAGTCGCTGATACCGCCGTTCGCTACGGCCTGGTTATCCACGTTGCGAGGCAATCCGCGCTTGTCTAGCGACTGCTGGCCAACGATTCCCGCCGGGGCGCGATCCATCGCAGGATTCAGGACTCCTCCTGAACTCGCGAGAAGCGCGTAGTTGCGGGCGGCTGGATTCACCCAGTGGCCGCCCGGAGCAACCGCGAACGTAGCGATCGCGGTGGTCGTCGCGTTGTTTCCTTGCCCGTTGAGAGCAAGAGCATCGAACAGTCCGCAATTGTCGGTGACCGTCGCGGGGGCGGTCGGAACGAGGAATCCTTGGAACATCTGGCCGCTCAAGTCGAACAGCGACTGCAGGCCCAGGTTGCCCACGAATGCACTGAGCTGGTGCCCCGTCCCGAAGAGATTGGCCGAGGTCGCTAGGAAGCTCGAGAGCGGGTTCAACTCTTCCAGCTCGTCGTACATCGTGTTCTGCGTCACCGCCAGCCGCGAAAACACCGCCGCCCCATTGTTCGCATCCCCCACCTCCACCAGCAGCTCCCACGACGGCAGGTTCGGACCCAGGAAGCTCGGGAAGCCGTTGTTGTCGAGCACGTTGTTCGCCACGGTGCCTTCGATCGAGGCGCCATAGCCGGTCTGGGTGAGCGCGCCGCCACGGAGATGCAGGCCATTGGCCGCGTTGCCGAAGCCGTCATTGTTCGCGATCAGGCTCGGGGGGAGGAAGAGGCCGAAGCTGTTCGGACCGACGAGTCGACCTTGCTCCACGTGAACGGCGAGACCAGAGCCCTCGCGGATCTGGAGCCCGGTGTTCGCGAAGCCGTTGCCGCTGAAGGTGCTGTTCGTCACGGTGAGAGAGAGGTCGGTGCCGAGCACGATCTGCGGCACCCCGTTCCCCACCGTCGGCGTGTGGACGTAGGCGCCGTGCAGCCGATTGCCGCTGCAGGTCACCGCGTTCAGATTCGCGACGAGGAACGCGCTCACCGTGGCGAAGCCCGTCGTGATCGCGTTGTGCACGACTTCCACCGAGAGGCCGCTCTGATCGAAGGCCGTTGTCGCCGTCGGACCATCACCGCAGCTCGTGATGCTCGTCCGGAGCATCGTCAGATTCGCGAAGCCTTCGTCGCGCTTGCGGTAGCCGATGCCGTGCAGACTCATGTCGCGAATCAGCGAGTCTTGCACGGTCAGGTTCACCACACCGAAGTTCCCGACCCCTTCGGCGAAGATGCCGCGACGTCCCACGTTGCTGGTTCCGGCACCATCGATGACGCAGCCTTGCACGAGCGCTACCAAGGTTGCCGAGACTCCGGGAAGCCCGGGAGCGGCGGCGCTCGGACCACCGAACGAACGCAGCTCGATCCCCGAGGCGAAGACACCGCCGGAGAGGCTCTGCGCCAGGTCGAAGCTGCAGTCGATCACGCTCAGGCTGAGCGTGGAGTTCTCGAAGGGCGCCACCAAGCGTTCGCGCACGGAGGCGAAGATGTGCGCCGCACCTGCGGATCCCGCGGGTGTTCCGACCGCCAGGAACTCGCAGCGCTGTACGACGGCCGCGAAGTTCTCGGTGAGCGGTACCGGCTGGTTCAGCGCCGTCGAGACGCCCGCCTCGATGAAGATCCCCGAGCCGCAGCCTTCGAAACGGATGTTCTGGAAGTCCGGGCCTGGCGGCTGGACGCCGGGGAGCGGAGGAATCGTCGGGGCCGTCGCGGGAGCCAGGACTTCGAAGCCAGTCCCTGCGCCACGCACGTAGAAGTACTGCCCGCCGGACACGCCGAAGAGGTTGTTCGTGCCATCGAAGCGCGACGAGGGCTCCGTCAGGGTCGTGGCGAAGCGGAAGAGCACCGGACAATTCGCGTTCGTGCCATCGAAGATCACCGGCGCGTACTCGCTGTTCGCGTTCTTCTCGCTGTTCGCGGCGTCGTAGACGACTTGGATGAAGGGAGGCACGAGTCGCGGTCCCGTCAGCCAGTTCTCGAGCGCCTGGTCGTGAGCGATGACGGCACCGCTCGAATCGTAGCGGCCGGCGATGAAGATCGTCTGGAAGTTTCCCGGGAGCGCAGGCGGAACGTTGGCCAGCGCGAAGCTGATGGTCTGCCAGGCGCCGACGGCGCCGGGAGACGTACCGGGGTTCGCGTTGTTGCCGTTCTCGGCATCGACGAAAAACGTCAGCTGAGCCACAGCGGGCGCAGAGGTGAACGCACCGGCGAGCGCCGCTGCGATCAGGGCGCTACGAAGGCGCGGGAGGCCGTGAAGCCGTGAAGCCGTGAAGCCGTGAAGATATCGGTCGGCATAGCCATGGGTTCTCTCCTTGGCGGAAAGCCGCGCGCCTCCCGCTCTCTCGGATCTCGAGAGCGCGACGCGACGCGGTAGTAGAACGGACCCTATCCGTAGCCCGCGCGAAGCGGCAAGTCACAGCCGTCACGAAATTTCTCTGCTGCCGCGGAAAAGCGAGGATCCCTCACGCGCGGAGACAGGCGTACCATGGCCGTCCTCCCGCTCTCCGAGGAAGCACCCATGCTCCCCTCTCTCCGTCACGCTCCGTCGCTTCTATCGCTCCTCGCCCTCCACGCCTTCGCGCACGCGCAGGAGCCGCTCCCGCCTGATCGCATCGCCCTCGAGTTCGCCGATGCGAAGCTGGCGAAGACCTTCCAGCTCACGACGAACCTCTCGGGCACGAAGTTCAGCGAGGGCTTCGAGTACGGGCCCGGGCAGTTCGCCGCCGTCGTCGAGTCGTCGCAGCCCGATGCGTTCGGCGTCGTCGAGACGCCGATCGTCGGCCGCGGCACCTATCAAGTCGATCTCACGCTGGGCTTCCTCGGCACCGAGGGACTCGTTCCGACCGATGGTCCCGAAGGCGGGGCCGCGCAGGCCGGCGTCGAGATCGATCGCGTGGGATCGAACCCGCTCGACTTCTACTTCCTCGGCATCTTCTGGGCGCAGAACCAGCTCTGGGCCTACGCCGCGAACCGCCAAGGTTCGATCGGCTCCCCGCTCGCGCTCGGCCCGACGCTCTGGGCCGCGTTGCGCATCGTGCAGACGCAGAGCGCGATCGAGTTCTACGCGCGCGCGTACAAGGCGCAGAGCTTCGCGCTGGTCGCGAGCCTCGCGGTCTCGCCTTGGGCCGAGCTCTTCCGCTGCGGCTTCGGTGCTTCGAACTTGGGCCGCGGTGCCAAGGTCGCGTTCGCGGCACTCCTCGCGAGCGGCGCGCTCTTCGATCCCGTGGCCCTGCCCTTCGTGCTGCAGCTCGCGAACCAGTTCTATCCGGAGATCGCCGCGATCCAGTGCTACTTGCTGTTCGAGCCGAACCTGCCGCTCGCGCTGACGCGCCTCCGCCTGCTGCTCCCGCTCATCGACGCGCTGCGCTTCGGCATCGACAACGAAGGACGCGCGGGGAACTTCTTCCAAGTCGTGCTCTGGACCGCGGCGACGAAGTTCCTCTCTTCGGCGTACTCCACCGGCATGAAGGCCGAGCAGGCGCTCGCGCGGAACGACGTCGCGAAGGCGCTGCCGAGCTTCTTCTTGATGTACGCCTACTTGCAGCTCGCCGATCTCTCGCTCCGCGGCATGGCCGTGCGGCGCGCCGAGGAGCTCGGCTATTTCCGCAACTTCGAGTCCTGAGGTTCCTCCACCATGAACACACGCTACCTGTCGCTGCTCGGAGCGCTGCTCTTCGCGCTCAGCGCTCTCGGCTCTCCCGCAGCAGCGCAGTGCCGCTCGCTCGGCCCGATCTGCCAGCTCTCCACTTCCCGGCCGCCGACGCAGCGCTGCCCCGTTCAACCACAGCTCTGCTCGCCGCTGCCCGTCGCCTTCCGCCTGGAGGTCGTCGGCGCGCCGATCTCGAGCCCGGCGTTGCTCGTGCTCTCCGATGCGCGCTTGCCGGGCCCGCCGATCCCAATCGCGATGCCGCCGGCCTGCGACCTGGGCTGCGCGCTCGCGTTCCTCCCGCTCGCGGTGGTGCCGCTGCAGACGGACGCGAGCGGCATCGGCTCCCTCACCGTGCAGCTCCCTTGCGATCGCGCCGCCGTGGGGACCTCGACCTATACTTGGTGGGCCTTCGCCGATCCGCGCGGCTGCATCAAGTTCTCGGACGTGCTGCAGGTGATGTGGATGTGAGCGCTTCGTGCGCGGCTCAACGCTCGGAACCTCGAGCCCGAGCCGCGGCGAAGAGCTTCGGCAGGTCCACGCGCGTGTAGGGCTCGCGCGCCGCGGGACCGCTGCCGCGAAGCGGCGCGTGCGCGATCCAGAGCTCACCGCGCTCCGGAGCGAAGAGCGCGTCGTGGAGATTGCTGCCCATCGCGACGCCGGGGTCCATCAAGCGCAGCGCGCGCTCGGGGTCGAAACCGCCGTGGCCCGCGCGCACACGGCGGACGAGCTCTTCGTAGCGGCCGCCGGCGGAGAGCAGCACCGCATCGGGGACCGCGTTCGGCAGAAGCTCGTGCGCGACGCCGGGAGCGAGGATCTCCAAGCGCGCGGGCCATGCCGCGAGCCCGACCGCGCGGCGCGTGGGTCCGTGCGCGAGCACGTAGAAGTACTCGCAGGTGCGCGCGGCGTTCTTGTAGATGCGGAGCGCCGCCTCGAGATCGGGCGCTTCCTCCAACGCGCGCCGCAGGAGGAACGCCATCGGCTCGCCATCCCATGCGCCTTCGCCGCGCCCGCCCATCTCGCCGATCGAGAGGCCGCGCTCGTTGGCCCCCGTCACGCTGCCGGCGAAGCCGGCGTAGCCCACGTTGGCGAACGCGAGCGCATCGCGCGGCGCTTGCACGAGCAGCACGGCGGTGCGCTGCAATCCGATCTCGGTCATGTAGTCGAGCACGCGGCCGTGCAGCATCTCGCCGCTCGCGGTCGCCGTGCCGAAGAGCGCGAAGCCCGAGCAGTGGAAGAGCTCGGGGAACACGTTCGCGAGGCGCACGTCTTCGCGCGGCAGCCCCGCGCCGTCGGCGATGCCGTCGAGCTCCGCGAGATGGCGCGCCTGCAAGTGCGGCTCGAGCCTGCGCCACGCCGCGCGGATCTCGCCGAGGAACCAGCGCTCGCGCTCGACGGTGTAGACGAGGCCGACCAAGCCCAGGGTCGCATCGACGTTCGCGCGCACGGCGGGTGCGAGCAACGCGCCGTGCGCCCGCCCCCCCGCCACCCGGGTGGCCCCGCGCAGCCGCGGGCGCCGGCCCCCCCCCCCCGGGCGCTCCCCCGCGCCCAGGCGCCGCCCGGCGT
>JAEUHW010000436.1 GCA_016793245.1 Planctomycetota bacterium | reverse complement strand
TCGACGGCTTGCACCGCGCGCTCGGAGCCGAAGAGCTTCGCCATCGCGGCTTCGATGCGGATGTCGGTGCCGCCGCGATCGACGAGCCCGGAGGCGAGCCAGCTCACGGCATCGACGGCGAAGGCGTCGGTCGCCATCGCGGCGATCTTTTCGCCGATCGCCTCGTGGCGGCCGATCGCGAGGCCCCATTGCTTCCGCGAGGCGGCCCACTCGCGCGCCATGCGCAGCGCTTGCTTGATCGTGCCGGAGCAGGTCGCGGGCAGCGTGAGGCGGCCGGTGTTCAGCGTGATGAGCGCCAGCTTCAGGCCCTTGCCGACGCCCCAGAGCACGTTCTCCTTCGGCACGCGCACGTCGCGGAAGCGCAGTTGGCCGTTGGCCAAGCCGCGCAGGCCCACGAACTGGCAGCGATGCTCGACCTCGACGCCGGGGGCGGAGGTCTCGACGAGGAACGCGGTGATCTGCTTCTTCTCGCGCCCGCCTTCGAAGATCGAGGGAGTGCGCGCCATCACCACCAGCACGTCGGCAACGGTGCCGTTCGTGCACCAGAGCTTCTCCCCGTTCAGGATCCAGCCGTCGCCGTCGGGCGCGGGTACAGCCATCGTCTGCATGTCGCCCGGATCGCTTCCGACGTTGGGCTCGGTGAGCGCGAAGCCGGAGAGGTCCTGCTTCACCAAGCGCGGCAGAAAGCGCTGCTTCTGCTCCTTCGTCCCGAAGAGCTTGAGAGGCGTCGGCACGCCGATCGACTGGTGCGCGCTGAGCCAGACGCCCGTCGAGCCGCAATGCGAGCCCACGAGCTCCATCAAGCGCCCGTAGGTCGACTGCGAGACGCCGAGCCCGCCGTACTCGCGCGGGATCTTGAGCGAGAAGAAGCCGGCCTCCTGCAGACCGCGGATCACCTCGAGCGGCATCTCGCCCTGCTCGTCGATCGCGTCGGCGTCGACGTGCGCGCGGAGGTAGGCGGCGAGCTGCGCATGCAGCTCGGCGCATTGCGCGCGGTCCTCCGGCTTCGGCTCCGGATAGGGGAAGAGGAGCTCGGGCCGGAAGCGCCCCATGAAGAGCTCGGCCACGAAGGACGGGTGCTGCCACTCCGTCTCGCGCGAGGCCTCGACGAGCTCCAGGGTCTCGCGGCCGGCGTCCTTCGGGATCGGCTGGCGATTCGTCGGTGTCGGCGCGCCGGAACCCGCGGAATTGGGAGGGGTCTGCGTTGGGGTGGAGGTGCTCACGGTCATTGCTTCGTCCGGCGGAAGGCGCCGGATGAAGTTGGGACCGAAGTCACCGGAAGTCGAGGCGCCTTTCGACGCAGGGCGGCTGCAACCGAAGGCCGCGACCGCGCCTGGCTCATTCGTGCCGCAGCGCTTCGACCGGGTCCATCGAGGCCGCGCGCATCGCCGGATAGAGGCCGAAGACGACGCCGACGAGCGCCGAGATGCCGAAGGCCAGGCCCACCGCGTCCCAGCGCACGACCGTCTTCATGTCCGCGTAATGCTCGACCACGAAGGGGATCGCGATGCCGAGGAAGACCCCGATCGCGCCGCCGGCCGTCGAGAGCACCAGGGTCTCGACCAAGAACTGCGAGATCACGTGGCGCTTCTTGGCACCCAGCGCGCGCCGCACCCCGATCTCGCGCGTGCGCTCCGTGACGGTGGCCAGCATCACGTTCATGACGCCGATGCCGCCGACCAGCAGCGAGATGCCGGCGATCGCCGCGAGCACGGCCTTCCAGATGCGCTTCTGCTCCTCGACGGTGCGCAGGAGCTCGAGGGGCACGATCACCTCGACGTCGTCCTTCTCGTGGAGGCGCTTCAGCACGTCGCGCACGGCCTGCGCCACGTCGGGCACGGCGTCCAGGCTCAGCGCGCGCACGCGCACCTCGTGCAGCTCGACCTGCTCGGTGCTGCGGCTGCCGGCGCTGCGCTGCATGTCGATGAAGCCGAAGCGCGTCTCCATCGTCGCGAGCGGGATGAAGCAGACCTTGTCCTCGTCGCTGCCCTCGAAGTTCTTCTCGGAGGCGCCGCCGCGCGAGCGCATGGTGCCGACGACCTCGAAGCTCTCTCCGCCGATGGCGATGTGCTTCGCGATCGGGTCCTCGAAGGGGAAGAGCTGACGCCGCACTTCCTCGCCGATCACGGTGACGTTCGCGCGGCGGAGATTGTCGGAGGTGGTGAGGAAGCGGCCGCGGTCGATCTCGACGCGCGCGACGTCGAGGAAGTCCTCGGTGGTGCCGCTGAGTCGCGCCTCGACGTTCCGCGAGCCGTGCGCGGTGGGCTTCAGCACCGAGCGCACGCCGACCACGCGCTCGACGCCGGAGATCGTGCCGCGGATGACGTCCAGGTCCTTGAAGGTGAGCCCGTAGATCACGCCGCGGGCGTTCCTCGCGGCCATGCCGGCGCTGCTGTCGCTGTCGGCGCTGGGTTTGCGGCTCCGCGCGATCACGTTCGTCGAGCCGAGCTCCAGGAACTTCGCCTGGGCTTCTTCGCTGGCGCCCTCGCCGATCGCGAGCATCGCGACGACCGAGGCCACGCCGAAGAGGATGCCGAGCATCGTGAGGAAGGAGCGCAGCTTGTGCAGCAGCAGGCTGCGGACCCCGAGGGCCACGGTGCGTAGGAAGGTCGTCAGCACGATGTCGCTCGCGGCTCCTCTCGGCTCAATGGGACTCGGGTACGCGGACGCCTTCGGGGTGCTTTCCGCCGGGCTCGATGCGGTCGATCTTGCCGTCCTTCAGACGCAGCACCCACTCGGCGCGGTTCGCGATGCTGGGGTCGTGCGTGACCATGATGATCGTGCGCCCCTGCACGTGGAGCTGATCGAGCAGGCCCAGGATCTCGCGACCGGTCGCGGAGTCCAGGTTCCCCGTTGCCTCGTCGGCGAGGATCACCAGCGGCTCGTTCACCAGCGCGCGCGCGATCGCGACGCGCTGCTGCTGCCCGCCCGAGAGCTCGAGCGGGCGGTGATGCGTGCGCCCGCCGAGCCCGACGAGCTCGGCGTAGCGCTGCGCGCGCTCGCGCGCCTCGCGCGCGGGGATGCCTTGATAAAAGAGCGGCACCTCGATGTTCTCGAGGACCGTGAGCTGCAGGATCAGATTGAAGCTCTGGAAGATGAACCCCAGGCGCTGACCGCGGATCTCGGCCAGGTCATCGTCGTCGAGCTGGGCGACGTCGTCGCCGCCGAGGAGATAGGCGCCCTCGGTGGGGCGATCGAGACAGCCCAGGAGATTCAGCAGCGTCGACTTCCCCGAGCCCGACTGGCCCATGATGGCCCAGTAGTCGCCTTGGCGAACCTTGAACGAGACTCCGTCCAGTGCATGGACGACGTTGCCGCCCATGCGATAGGAGCGGCGGATGTCGCGCGCCTCCAGGATCACCGGGCGCTCCTCGCCGCGCGGTGCGCCGCCGCCCGCGGACGCGGCGTTATCGGTGCGGTCGCCGAGCTCGGAGACGGTCACGCTCACTGACCTCCGCCGCCCGGCGCGGGCGTGGACGGCGCCATCTGGTCGCGGTACTTGCGGATGATGGTCATGCGCGCCTCGCGATCCTCGGAGGCTTTCGCGGCTTCGTACGCGGCCCAGTCCTCGGGGGTCGCCACGGCCTTCAAGCGCGCTTCCATCTGCGCGGGATCGAAGCCGCCGCGACGCCCTTCGCCGCTGCCACTGGCACCGCCGCGACCGCCTTCGCCGCGGCCGCCGCGACGCCCTTCGCCGGCCGCGCTGCCGGGAGCTTCGCCGCCGCGCGCTTCGCCACCGGCTTCCGCGCCGCCGCGGGCGGGGGCCTCACGGATCGGCGCGCCATCCTCGGTCTTCGGCGCGGTCGGCGTGTCGTTGTTCTTGCTCTGCAGCGGCTTCCCGGTCGCGAGCGCCGCGCGCGAGACCAAGATCTCGTCGCCGTCGTTCAGGCCCTCGGTGATCTCGACGTAGAGCCCGTTGTCGCGGCCGACCTTCACCTTGCGTTGCGCGAGCTGGCCGTCCTTCTCGACGAAGACCACGTTCTCGCCGTCGACGTTGCGCACGGCCTGGATCGGCACTTGCAGCGCGTTCGGGATCTCCTCGACCAAGATCTCCACGGTGCAGGACATGCCCGGGCGCAGTCCGTCCACCGGATCGGTGATCTTCACGCGCGTCGGAAAGAGCTTGAGGTTCGGGTTGATCCAGGACGCGCCCTTGTCGTGCGTCGAGGAGACCGTCTCCACGACGCCGCGGTAGAGGCGCCCGCCGAGCGAATCGACGGTGATCTTCGCCGGGAGCTGGCCGCTGCCCGCGACGGGGCGACCTTCGAGCACTTGCGAGCGGCGTTGCACGCGGTCGTAGACCAGGTTGTGCATCGCCTCCTGGATGTTCGTGTGGGCCATCATGACGCTGGTGTCCGGCATCATGAAGATGGTCTGGCCTTCGCGGACGTTGGCGCCTTCCTGGATCGCCTCGTCGTTCGAGCCCCAGCGCCCGCGCTCGACGATGCCGAACATCACCAGGCCGTCGGCCGGGGCGGTGAGCACGCCGAGCTGCGTCTGCATCTCGTACTTCGCGAGCTTCGTGGTCTCTTCGCTGAGCGACTGCTCGTCGGACTTCTTCTTCGCGCCGCGAATCTCGATCTCGGCCACGGCGGTGAGCTCGGCCTTTTCCAGCTCGTTCTTCTTCGAGGCGACGTCGCCGAGGAGCTTCTTCTCCTCCTGGATGCGCTCGAAGTCGTTCAGCATCTGGATGTCGAGGTTCGCGAGCTCCTCGTCGACTTTGGCCTTGCTGAGCTTGATCGTGTCGGCGACGAGCTCGTTCTCGGAGAGGTAGCCCTTGGCGTGGAGCTTCTCCGACCAGATCAACCAGTCTTCCTGCCGCTTCTTCTCGGACGCGGCGAGCTGGAGCTGCGCCTGAAAGGTCCGGAGCTGCTTCTGGTAGTCGCCCTTGCGGTACTTCTCGAGCGCTCCTTCGGCGAGATCCAGATCGAGCTTGGCCTTCGCAATGGCGTCGCGGTTGGTGATCTCCTGCTTCTTGAGATCGTTCTCCGCAGCGATCTTCGCGGCCTCGGCCGAGAACACGCGGGTCCTCTGCGCGCTGATCTTCTCCGCGAGGTCGGCGACGTCGAGCTCGGCGAGCTTCTGGCCCTTCGAGACGACTTGCCCGTCCTGCACGTGGATGCGCAGGATCTTCCGCTGGCCCTCGACCTCGTTCTTGATCGCGGTCGAGGTGCCGGCGTCGAGCGTGCCGCGCTCGGTGAGCGAGATCGCGAGCGGGGAGCGGCGCACGGTGTAGCGCGCCCAATCCGCGGCGGCGTCGGACTCCTTGCGGCCGAAGACGGCGTAGAGCCCACCGACCGCCGTGCCCAAGACGAGCACGAGGACGATCGGGAGGCCCAGCTTCTTCTTGCCGCGCTTACGGGTTGGCGAGGCGGTCGAGGCGTGCGTCAAAGGTCGCGTCTCCGACATTGATTTCGAGGATCTCGAGGTCGCGGACGAGCTCGAGCTGGGCGATCACGTAGGCGATCAGGGCCGCGTAGGTCGCGTCCTGCGCCGTGAGGAGGTCGCGCTGCGACTCCAAGAAGTCGCGCACGGTGGCGCGGCCGGCAGCTTGGCGGTCGCGCGCCGAATCGACGCGCTTACCCGCGAGCTGCAGCGCCGAGCGCTGGATGTCGTAGGAGAGCCGGGCCTGCTCCAAGTTGCGGAGGCCGCGGCGCACTTCGAGGTCGACCTGGTCGCGGGCCTGCTCGTAGGCGCGGCGCGCCTGCTCGCGCGTGATGAGCGAGCGCCGGTAGGTGTTGCGCTCGGGCAAGCGTTGGATCGGCAGGTCCCACGCCAAGCCCGCGGCGTAGCGGGTTTGCTCGAAGTTGAAGTCGAAGGGCTGCCGGTCGTCGGTCGGCACCGAGGTCGAGAGGCTCAAGTCGAGGCCCATCTGCAGCGCGTTCGCCGCGATGTTCACCTGCCGATCGGCGTCGACGACGCGCCCGCGCGTCACCATCAGATCTTGGCGCAGCGTGCGCGCGAGCTGGATGCAGAGCTCCTCGTCGGGCGTGAAGACCTCCGCGATCTGCTCGCTCAGCTTCTCCAAGTCGCGCTCCAGCACCGCGAACCTCGCCACGGTGGGGACCCCGAGCGTCAACTTCAACTGGTCGAGCGCGCTGTCGAGCGCGGCGCTCGCGGTGACCACGCGCTGCTCGGCACTGAGCTCGTCCTGCGCGGCCTGGCCGAGCTGCACGATGTCGATGCGGCCCGCCTCGTGGAACTCCCGCTGGCGGTCGGCGTTCAGGCGCAGGGATTCCAGGTTCTCCAAGGCGTTCCGCAGGTTCGCCTTCTGCTGCAGCACGCGCAGGAACTGCGAGGCGATGCTCACCGTGAAGGTGCGCTGGAAGCGGCGGAACTCACGCACCGCGTAGAGCGAGTCGCGCTCGGCCTGCGTCAGCGGCTCGCGCGCGATCCAGTAGCCGAAGCCGCGCATGATCGGCGTCGTGAAGCTCGCCGAGAGCGCGTTGCCGAACGACCACTCGTCGTCCTGCACGATGATGCGCGAGAACGAGGTCAGGATCGAGAGCCCGAGCGAGCCGCCGAACTCGAAGAACTTGTCGACCCCGAACTCGTTGTCGGCGGTCGCGTTCCCCGTGTCGCCCTCGACGCCGGCGACACCGCCGTCTCCGCGATCGAACCACTGCAGGCCGAAGTTGAAGCGCTGGCGCGTCAAGTTCAGCGCCGCGACGTACACGTTCTCCTTGCGGGTCTGGTAGTCGCGGCTGTTCTCGAAGGCGATCTCGAGCGTGCGGTGGAGGTCGATCTCGACGACGCCGGCCTCGTTCACGAAGTCGCGCGGCGCTTGCGGGGCCTCTTCTCCGGCGCTCTTCGCGGCTGGGCCTGCCACCGCGAGCACCGCCGGTTCGTCATCGTCTTCGCCGAGCAGGGTCGCGAGCGGCTCGGAGCCGCCGTCCCCGCCGCCACCGCCTTCCTCCGGCGGGCGCTCGCCGCCGATCTCGGAGGGCAGCTCGGCCGCGGGAGGCGGCATCAAGGGCGCGTCGCCCGTCGGCGGCGGAACGGACTCCGCTTCCTCCGCGGCGCCGCTGCGAGCCTCGGCCTTCGGCACGATGATCGACTCGGTTGCCCGCGAGGGCGGGATCGCGCCGTCCTCGAGATCGCTGAACAGGCGGTCGCGGAGCGTGTCCTGGCGGCGGTCGATCTGGAAGGCGTCGGGCGGGGGCCCGAAATGCTCCTCCTCCAGATCCGCGACGATCTCGTAGACCTCTTCGTCGGCCTCGTGCTCATAGGACTCGGGCGCGCACGAAGAGCCGACCAGCAACAATGCCGGGAGAGCGCCGCGGGCGATCGATCGCCGCGGCGTGCGGATCAGGAGGCGGAGGGGCACGCGCTTCCTCGAGGGGACTGCGGAGCGAGCAGGAGTCCGGCGCGCTTCGCCGCGCGCAGGGGCTCCGGATGAGTCGGCCTCGGGTTCCCGCTCGACCCGCTGCTGTTGCGGGCCACGGGAATCCGGACTCTCCGGCAGCGGAGCATCGGCGGTTCCGGAGCGCCGATCAAGCGCGGTCTCAGCTCGACGTATCCGCGGCGCGTCGGCGGAGCAGCAGCGCGCCGAGCGGGAGACCCAGGACCAGCCAAGGCGACTGCGCCTGCAGGATCGCGAGCAGGCCGTCGGGGTCGTCCTGCAAGGAGAGCGCGACCAGGCAGCCGTTGTGGAAGGCGTGGATCGCGATCGGGATCCAGAGCGTCCCGGTCGCGAGGCGCGCGCCGCCGAGCACCAGGCCCAAGCCGAAGGTCGGGAGGAAGCGCGCCAAGCTCATGTGAAACAAGGCGAAGAACGCGGCCGAGCTCGCGAGGCCCGCGACCACGCGTCCGCCGCGCGTCGTCGCCGCGAGCAGCGGCCCGCGGAAGAACGCTTCTTCCGCCAGAGCCGGGAGCAGGGCCAGGAAGGCGAAGCGGAGGAGCGCGCTGCCGCCGAGCTCCACATCGCTCGGCGCGCCGGCATCGGGATGCAGCGCCGCTTGCACGCGCCAAGCGAGCAGCGAGAAGCCGAGCGCGCCGACCGCGAGGCAGGGCAGCGCGAACCAGGCGCGTGTCGAACGCGGCGCGCCGAAGGGCAGCGCCTCGCTCCAGGCCAAGGTCGCGCGCCGCGTCGCGAAGAAGGTCGCGAGCGGCAGCACGAGTGCCAGCGAGAAGGCGAGCTGGAGGTACGGGCCGCCGCTCGCCTCAGAGCCGATCTGCACCGAGCCCCAGGCATGGACGAAGAACGCGAGCAGCGCGACGGCCATCGCTCGTCGGCCCGGAACGCCCGCGCGATCCGACTCCAGGCGGGGAGCCACTTCCCGCAGCACGCGCTCGGCGTCGAGCGCGCGCGCGACCCCGCGCAGCAAGGCGACGACGAACACCGCGGTCGAGAGCGCGGCGACCGCGGCGCCGAGGCCGAGGGCGCGCCCCGCGAAGGCCTCGCGGACGGCGAGGCTCGGACCGAGCAGCGGCACGAGGCCGGTGAGCGCGGTGAGCTTCACCGCGGGCAAGGTCGCGAGGCCGGTGGGCAGCAGCGCGAAGAGGGTGAGCGGCAGCACGTAGTTCTGCCCTTCGCGGAACGAGCGCGCGCGCGCGGCGACCACGACGAGCGCGCAGGTGAGCAGCAGCGAGAGCAGCAAGAGCTGCACGATCAAGACCGCCCACGCGCCGAGCGGCGGGAGCTCGAGGGCGCCGCCGCTCGCCCCGAGCCAGCCCAAGCGATAGCAGACGAGCAGGCTCGCCAAGTTCAGCGCGACGCACGAGAGGCCGACCAACCACACGGCGAGGAACTTGCCCGCGGTGATCGCCGCGGCCGGCACGGGATGCACCAGCAGCGTCTCGAGCGTGCCGCGCTCGCGCTCGCCGGCGAAGGCGTCGATCGCCGCGAAGCTGGCCCCGGAGAGCAGGACCAGCACGAGCACGAGCGGCAGGAAGACCGCGAGTTGGCTCGCGCGCAGGCGCTCGGGGGAGGCGAGCGCGGTCTCGTTCCACGTCCACGCGGCCGGATCCTGAGCGATGCCAACCTCGTGCACGAGGCGATCGCGCTCGCGCCGGCGCACGTCTTCGAACGCGAGCCGCAAGCGCTCGCGGAGCTGGCGGCTCTCCTCGTCGGTCGAGAGGAAGTGCAAGGTGCCTTCCGGCTGCGCGGCTCCGGGGCGCAGCTCGAGGACGCCCTTCAGCTCGCGCTCGCGCAGCCGATCGAGCGAGGGCGCGAGCT
>JAEUHW010000432.1 GCA_016793245.1 Planctomycetota bacterium | reverse complement strand
TCGGGCGCTCGCTCGGGCACCGGCGGCCGCCAGTCAGGAGCGGCTGCCGCCGAGAGGCGCAGCGCGTGCGCTGCGCCCCCGCGCATGGCCAGTGCAGGAGCGATTCTCGGCAGCGCCTCGCGCGAGGCGAGCGGCAGCCGCACTACGCTCCGGAGCCCCTCCCGCACGGATGGCGCACGCGCTGGTCTTCGTGCGCTCGCGCAGCGTTCGCTCCGCGAAGATGCCCTGAGCTGCGGCTGCGCGGCTTCGCCGAGCCGTTGGCGCCAAGATCTCGGCGCACGCTGCCATTCCCTGCGGAGGTCGCGAGTCCACGCGACCACGCGCTCCAGCACGCGTTCCCGCGGCACGCGCTTCGCTGCACCGCGCGCCGCGACCGGCCGGTCAGTCCCGACGCGCTGCGGGATCGCCACGCTCTCGAAGGAGGCTCGAAGCAACCACTGCAAGCGCAGCACCAGATCGACTCGTCCGCACCAGCTCGGCACGCGCAGCGCCCGCTTCCAACCGCGCAGGCACCGCTGGCGGTGGCGCAGGAGGAGCGGCGCACGACGCATCGGTCTCACGCCGACGGCTCGACGGCGGATCAGCCAGTGCGCGAAGCGCGCCGACGCGGGGATCGAGATCGGGTATCGCACTCAGCCCCTCCGCATTCCGTGGTGCACCAACTCGATCGACTCGACAGCCACGGTGTTGGCTTGAGCATCGAGATCCGAGCCATTCCATTTCGCCGGGAACGCCGCATCGAAGACCCACCGGCAGACGTCTCGACCGCTCTCGTCGCGCAGCACGATGGCGACCCCGCGACGCTGGATCCGGCCGGCGATGACTTCCTGGTGCCAATCCCAGAGGTCGACGCGATCGGCGATCCCGCGCTTCAGCACGAGAGCGGGGTGCTTCGTCACGCCGGCCAGCTTGTGCACGAAGTCGTTGACGCCGCCCTCGCGATACTCATCGACGGTCGTCGCGCGCTCGAGGCCGCCGACCGACGAGAACCCCCCCGCCGGGGCGCTCCCGATCTCCACCACGAAGCGGAAGGAGCGATAGGGATCGCGGCGCTCAGACATCGAAGGGATTCGCGGGCGCCCCGCTCAGCTCGCGGTTCATGCGCGACACTTCCTCGCACCAGCGCCGCCGCTCGCCGTGATCCAGAGCGAGGAGCTGAGCGTGCGGCCAATGGAGGTAATAGGCGAGGAAGGCCAGCTCCCGGTACAGCTCCGCCGTCGGATAGGCCTTCATGCTTCCCCCACTTCGCCGAACCTCACCTCGAAGGCGTGCTCGCACTTCGGACATTCGGCCTGCGCTACCACGCGTCCGTCGCCGTTGAGATCTTGGTAGAGCGTCTGCAGGTAGGCGAGATCGCTGGCATAGAGGTTCTCGATCACCTTCGGCGTGACATCGCTGATCCCGCCGATCCGCCGCACCACGCGCGAGAGCACGATCACCGACAGATATGCCGGATTGCTCTGCACGCGCGGGTCACGCAGCGGCAGGATCTCGTCGGCGGCCGTCGCGAGGCGCATCACGCCCTCGCGATGCAGCGCGCCGTCAGGACCGGGCAGCCCGCGGGGCAGCGCGAACTCGACCTCGGTCTGGAACTCCGTCGTCGCGGACATGGCTCGTGCTCCTTTACGCCTCGCGCTTCACGCCTTCGTTCACCAACTCGAGGGTCTCGATGGCGACCTCGTTGCCCTTGGCGTTGAGATCCATGGGGTCGTACTTCGTCGGCCACGCCTCGAGGATCGTGAAGCGCGCCTTGTCGTTGCCGGCTTCGTCGATGACGACGATGCGCACGGTCTTGCGCACGATCTCGCCGCCGACGATCTGCTGATGCCACTCGAAGATCTCCTTCGAATCGGTGATCCCCCACTTCAGCGTGACGTTGCCGTACTTGGTGAGTCCCGGCAGCTTGCGCACGTGCGTCGGCTCAGTCCCCGTGCGGTAGTCGATCGGCTCGGTCGTGACGTCGAACCCCGAAGCCTCGCTGAACGCGGCCTGGGTGATCCCGTCGAGCTCGATGCGGAAACGGAAGTTGCGGAGCGGGTCATTCCTGGGCATGGGTCACCTCAAGCATTCGCGCTCGCGGGCGCGGTGAATTGCGCGAAGCGGAAGATCACAAACTCCGCCGGTTTCACGGGCGAGACGCCGATCACGACGATCAATCTCCCGTTGTCGATGTCGTCCTGCGTCATCGTCGTACGGTCGACCTTGACGAAGAACGCCTGCTCCTCCTTCAGCCCCATCAGAGCGCCCGCGCGCCACTGCGTGCGGAGGAACTGCTCGACCGTCTGCTTGACGCGCGCCCACAACGCTTCGTTGTTGGGCTCGAAGACGACCCACTGCGTCCCGCGATAGATGGAGGCCTCGAGAAAGATGAAGAGGCGGCGCACATTGACGTACTTCCACAGCGGGTCGCTGGAGAGGGTGCGCGCGCCCCAGAGCCGGATCCCCCTCCCGGGGAATGCGCGGATCACGTTCACGCCGCGCGGATTGAGCACATCCTGCTGGGCCTTGGTGATGTCGAACTCGAGCTCCAACGCGCCCCGCACGGTCTCGTTCGCCGGCGCCTTCCAGACGCCGCGCTCCACGTCGCTACGCGCGAAGATCCCCGCCACGGCTCCTCCAGGGGCGACCTTGATGATGCGCGAGGAGACCGGGTGCGCGGTCCAGTACCAAGGGTAGTAGAAGCCCACGTACTTGCTGTCGAGAGCGCTGCGCGGGTTCAGCGTTCCCGGATCCGACTGGTTCGCAGGCGCATCCACGATCAGGAAGCGGTACTTGTTGTTCTCGCAGTGAATGACCAGCTTCGAGCGCAACGCTTCATCTTCGAAGCCGCGAGGCGCATAGACGATGGCAACGTCCTCGAACGGCGGCTCGGCGAGCGCCGTGAGCCCCCAGCTCGCGTCGAGCGGTGGCGCTCCGGCACCCTGGCCGTCGTAGTCGCTCGCCACGAGGGGTAGCGCCCCGTCCGTACCGCCGATTAGCGGCAGTAGTACGGTGGGATCGACCGCGGGCATGGCGAGCGCACCCGTGATGTGGGGTCGGACCAGCGCCGAGGCTTCCACGCGCTTCTCGACGAAGTTGGTGGATGCCGGCCGCAAGTCGAGATCGTCGAAGTCTTCGATGAGAACAGGTTGCGGCTGCGCGGCGCGCTCCGCTCGGTCCCCTGCGATGGCTGGATACGCGTTTGCCGGCTCGATGTCCCTGTCCCAGTAATAGACGAGCAGTCGGAAGCGATTCGGATCACCCGACCCCGCGGGCGCAAAGCGGAGGAAGACGCGGTTGCCCCAGGATCCCGACCCACTGGCCCGGTACTGGATACCTCCGATCTCCGCGAGCGCCGTTATGGACGCGCCATCAACGGGTGCCTTCACGATCCGCGTGACGTAGACACGCTGACCGCCGTTGTCGAAGAACGCCCTCACCGCCATCGGAAGGGACTCGTCGGGAGCTTCGTCCGGCGGCACACGAAAGCCACCGAACCATCGCGTGTACTCGATCCAGCTAGTCACGAGACGCGGCTGCAACGGGCCGCGCTCGGTGGCGCCGAGGAACGCAGCGGTGCTCGTGGCGACGCCTTCGATCGGCTTTGCGCCGATCTCAATCTCTTCGATGTAGACGCCGGGGCTCAGATACTCGGGCATGATGGAATCCTCCTTCGCTTACTCCTGCGGTTCCGCCGACTGCGTGGCCGCATGGCACGATCGTCCACACTCGCCCGGTAGCGACTTTATCCTGGCCTCCAGCTTGACGTCGAACTCGGCAAGCTGCGCTTCCAGACGCTGCGCCGCTGCATCGCGATCGGCCTTCGCTCGGCCATGCTCTTCCATCGCCTTCTTCACCTGCTCTCTTGCTTCGTTGACGGCATCGAAGGCACGCCGCACCGCGTCGGCGAAGTTCGTGCGCGCCGCCCTGATTCGTTCAACGAGAGTCTGAATGCGAAGAGAGAAACTGAAGTTGCGATTCAGGACCAGCGCTTCAGATTCACATGGCTGTAGCGTCAGGTCCTTCCACTTCTCCATGGCATCCAAGCGCGGCTTTCGCGCGAGGAGAAAATAGGCGAAGCGCTGCTGATTCGAGGAGGTCGCAGTATCTATCCTTCCCTTCAGCTCCGTCAGGTCTTTGATCTCCTGGGCGACCTTCTTGTCGAAGTCCTTCCAGAAGTCGAGCTTGGCCTGCTCACCCTTGAGACCTCGACGGGCGGCTTCGAGTTCCCAAAGGGCATATGACTCGCGAGTCCGTGTTTCGATGAGCTCGGCAGACTGAGTCTCGATTGCCTTGAGCGCCCCATCGACTTCTCGCGTCAGGAGCTCGTCTTCGTCGCAGCGCGGCAGGCACTTCGCCAAGCACTCTTCCGACTTGCTGAGAGCTTGCACACTCTCCTCATGCTTGCCGAGATTCTGCCGAACGGATTCGGAGAGCTTCTCCAGGTCCTTCACCAGAGACTGCACTTCTTCTCGTTGCTTCTCGAGAGCCTTCGCTCGCTCGGCGGTCGCTTCGGATGCTTGCTTCGCCGCCACGATCTCCTTTTGCAGCTCTTCGAGAGCACGCTGGAAGCTCGAGATCGGCGTTTCGCGCGTAGTGCTCGTCATCGCATCTTCTCCTCGGTAGTCGCAGAGAGTTCTCATCGAGAGGTCAAGAGATCGACAGCACGCCGACGTTCGTGCGCTGTCCGTGAAGGAGGTCCAGAACGACGGCTCCGCTCGCTCCCGAGGACGCACTCGCCCGCAGAGTCGCGGCAAGCAAGTCGCTCGTTGTATCCAGCGCGAGCGCGAACGCGCCGTTCCGCGAGCTGCGCCCTCGTTCCGGTCGCGCATCGACTTCGAGGAGCGCGCCTTCGAGCGGAGCTCCCACCGCATCCCGCACCTGCCCGAGCACCAGCGTCGCGCCCGGAGGAAACGCGTAGCTGGGCGACGGGAAAAGCGTGAATTCGACGACCGGTGTTCCGAGTGGCATAGGGAGCACCACCGTCAGCTCTTGCGGGAGGAAGGCACCCTCGAAGCCGCGCGCCGGTGTGATGGTCACGCGATGAGCACCGAGCGGGAGATCTACGAAGCAGCAGTGACCGGAGCCATTGCGTGTCGCGCTTCGCTGCAGCGCTGCGATGCGAGCGTCGAGCGCATGCGGCACGACCCGTCCGGTCACCGGGTCGATCGGCCAGAGCGCGAACGACAGCGAGAAGCTCACCAACTCTTCGCCCACGAGTTTCATCGCGCGCCCTCCGGAACGAGCTGATGGGCGCTGCTGGTCGCGGCGAGGACGCGGGGCGTCGACTCGAATTCGAGAGACAGCACCGGCACCGGTGTCACGAGGAAGCCGATCGACATCCGCAGAGGTCGATGGGGGAACGCGGCCCAAACGCGCGTTAGATCTTCGATCGTGATCGGATGCTGCGTGACGCGCAGCTCCCATCGCAGCGCCGCCAAGCCAGGGCTGAGATCGAGAGGAAAGTCCGCCCCAGAGAGAACTCCGTGATCGTGAAACACGCGCATCCCCCTGGTCAGCATTCGATGGCTCTCGACGATCCCGCCGAGCGCGTCTCCCGACGCGGGATAGCCCGTCATTAAGTAGTAGAGGTCGAGGAGGAGCGGAGCGCGGCGAGATTGAGCCGGAGAGATCGGGATCCGCGGTGAGTTCTTGAGGGACGGAGATTCCACCAAGGCATAGGGGAACAGCCCGAGCTGCTTCCCTTGCGCCTCCGCTTCATCCGGTGAGACGACCGCGATGAGATCAGGCGCTAGCACGGGCGCAAGATGGCTTCGCAGCAGAGCAACGAGCGCGGCATCGACCTCGTGGATCATTGGGAAGCCCCCGCCGAGGCCATGGCCGGCTCTTCCGTCCAGCACCCGAGTTGCTCGGGGTCCATGCGCCGCCCCAGCTTCTCGAGCTCGCGGCGAACGGCGCTCACGAGATGCGGCATGGCGATCTCTCGAGCGCCCGCCGCTCGTGCGCGGATCGCGGCCGCCAGCGCGGCATTGCTGATCGCCCCTCCCGTCAGTTCGAAGCGCTGTGCGAGGAACTCGAGGTCTACGTCTCCCGCCAGAGGGGCTCCCGAAGGCAGGCTCCGTCGCCAGAGTTTTCGCCGCTGCATCGCGTCCGGCGCAGGGAAGTCGACGATGAAGCGGATGCGGCGAACGAACGCGTCGTCCAGGTTGCGCCGCAAGTTGGTCGCGAGAATGGTGACACCCGCGAAGTCTTCCATCCTCTGCAGGAGATAGGCCACCTCCTGATTCGCGTAGCGATCATGAGCGTCTTTCACCTCGGTGCGCTTGCCGAAGAGCGCGTCCGCTTCGTCGAAGAAGAGGATCCCCTGCTCCTCAGCCGCATCGAAGACCTCTCGCAGCCGAGCTTCGGTCTCGCCGATGTACTTGGAGATCACCCGCGAGAGATCGATGCGCCACAGATCCATACCGAGCTCCTTCGCCACCACCTCGGCAGCCATCGACTTCCCCGTTCCGCTCGCACCGCTGAACAGCGCAGTGACACCGCGAACTCCGCGCTGACCTTCCTCGAAGCCCCAGACCTCGAGCACTTCGCGGCGGTATCGCACATGGGCAACGAGATCTTCGAGCTGTCGCAGCCGATCGTCCGGGAGGATGAGCGAGCTCCAATCTCTGGCCGGTGGAAGGCGCGACGCGTGTTCACGCAGGGGCGCGTCGACCATGCTGCTGCATACGTCCTCGAGCATCTCTAGCCGCCAAGGCCGTGACAAGAGCACGGCACGCTGCCGCGCCCTCTCGGACGCTTCGCGCGCCTGTCCTGGGAGAAATCGGAATCTGGCTGCGAACTCTGGGAGGGCTGCGCCTGCTATATCTTGCGCCTCGCCTCTCGTCTCGGAGCGCCACATGGCCTCTGCCTCCCCCGCGCTAGGTCGCTCGAACTCGAGAAGTAGGTGATCGTCTGCGTTCAGCCACTCGCTCGCCGACCAGCGCTCCGTGCTGAGAAGGAAGGTCACGCCCGCATACTCGCGCATCGCCGCGAAGAGAAGATCGAGGCGCTCTCCTCTTCGCGTTTCATCGGCGAGCAGCGCTTCGAAGTGATCGACGACGAGATGCTGCTGCAGGAGCAAGCACCAGCGCAGCGCACGCCGCAGCGAGTGCTCGTAGTCGCCCGCCGACGCCAGCAGTCGTGCATCGATCACGATCGCGAGCGAGCGCAGATCGATGTCCTCCGCAGCGGCACCGGGCGGCGCGAGCGCACGGCAGATGGTGGCCAGCCGTCCCGAGCCGGAAGGTCCAACGAGGGAGAGCACGGCTGGTCCCGTTTTTCCGGCTCGAACGCGGTCGACGAGAAATCGCGAAACTTGCCCGGCGCTCTCTGCGCGCGCCCAATACGTCTGCGCTACGGAGCTTCGACGCGACTCGACTTCGAGCCAAGGAACCGTGGCGCGGAGCAAGAGTCCACCGACGTGCGGATCGATACCCCATACCGCGCCGATCACATCCACCGAAGAGGCGAGCAGGATGCGATGGCGCTGTAGCTTCTCGTCTCGTGCGAGGAGCCCGACGAGCGCGGCGAGCTCTTCCGATCGGCTGCCAAAGCAGCGACACAGCAGCTCGGAGCTGGGCCAGCGCACGTCCGCGCCACCGCTTGCGGCTCGACACAGCGAGCGGATCTGCGCGTCGAATTGCACCGCCAGGCAGATGACAATGCAGCCGCGCTCGAACTGGCCAAGCTGCATGCTCGTGCAGAGGCGCTCGAGGGCCGTGCTCCGGAATTCCCGGTGCGTTGCTCGCATGCGCGCATCGATGGAGGAACGCAGCACTTGAGCGGAGTCGCGCAGCCACTGTTCCGATTCCTGCGACGTGCTCACCGACGCGCGTGGAAACCCGGAGCGACCGAGCACCAGGAGACGCTCTTCTTCGCCGACCTGCGTCGCAACAGAGAGCGGGTCTCGCCCCGCGACGGCGGCGCACAGGAGGAGCTCGACCCATCTCCGTTCGTCCGCCAGGTGTGCTGCGTCGTCCTCGTAGGGCTCCCAATTCGCGTCGCCTTCTGCCGGTGGTCCGTTGGGCTCCTCGATCGGTAGCTCGCCCGCAAACGGCATCACGGCCCGCAACGCTGCGAGGAAGCGATCGGGGTCGACGTTCTCCGCAACGAGCAACGCGCGCAGCGCGATGCGCCCTCCGCCGTCGATCGTGACGACGACTAGGTCGGGATACTCATCGAGCAGGGCAGCGATGCGCGGCTCCAAGTCCGCCGGAGGCCGAGAGCCGGCCGATATCGCAACGGCGCCTGGCTTCGAGCGACGCACGGCACTCTCGAGCTCGGCGAGCTCCGCGATCGGCAGCGGATCGAAGCCGAAGCGCTGGGCCCCCGTGCGGGCCAAGCCCTCCAGGATGCCCTTTGTGCTGCCAGCCAGGAGCAATCGTCGCTTTGCCATGCGTCGCCTCTTACGCTGGCCAAGTCTGAGGAGCGTGCCGGCGATCGCGTATGAGCCCTTCGGTCCGCTTCTAGATCTCGCCTCTCCTGGATCTCTGGAAGCCGCTTCCCTCTACCTCATAGTTCCGGGGTAGATCCGGAGATCCATCCCCGGATCCAGACGGCGAGCCTGCAGTGCGGTCCGAGAGCGTCGCTGCACACCACGCGGACGCCAATCCGAGCATCGAGCTCGGCTCGACGAAGGGCAACGCAGCGCACGCAGTGGTCGACGAGAGCGCAAGGGAAGTTGCGAGCCTCTGTGCCAGCCGCACCATCGCGCTGCCGAGTTGGCGGAGATGCCGCAAGGCCGGCGCCTCTCGCGCATAGGACGCAGAGCGAGCGCCCGGACGGACGAAGACGAGCAGCGCCGTCAGCGGGAGGCCACCACCTGCATGGCGCAGAGTGCGCCAACATGTGCTCGGCGATCGATCCCGAGCTTCTCCAGGATACGGTGGACGTGGTTCTTGACCGTCGATACCGAGATCGAGAGTCGATGCGCGATCTCCTTGTTGGAGAAGCCGCTCCGGATCAGCTCGGCGATTTCCTCTTCGCGATGCGTCAGCAGCTCTTGCAGCGCTTGCGAAGCCTGCGGCTCGAAGTGCTGGGGAGAGCGCAGGATCTCCGCGTAGATGCCGCTGAGCTCCGGAGAGCAGGCGAACTCGCGACGCAGGACGCACGCGAGAACACGGAGGAGATCGTCGACCGATGCATCTCGAAGCAAGATGCCCGCGACGCCCCCGCGCGTCAGACGCAAGACGAGCGCAGGATCGGATTCCGCGGCAAGTGCGACCACGGGGAGATCTGGCCGAAGCCGGCGAAGATCACCGAGCGACTCGAGCGAGCTTGCGAGCTGCGTGTCCAGCAGAGCGAGATCCACTGGAGATCGACTGACGGACGCAAGCGCTGCGCTGCAATCCTGCGCGACGTCGACACGAGAGAAGCGGGCATCCTCGCTCAAGCATGCGCGGAGCCCTTCTGCATAGAGGCGCACGGAAGCGATGATCAGCAAGTGCGTCATCTCCAATACCTCTCGGGGGGCAAGTCCTCCCTGCGAAGGCACCGGCACGTGGATGGATCGAGGGGAAGTCCTCCAGAGCTCAGCACGGCGTTCCACCAACTCCGCATCGGCCGAACGGACTCAGCATGCGATGCGCGGTCCTCACATCGATAGGGCGAGAGGCAGGGGGATGCCAAGGATCCGGTGCTTGCTTCAGGCATGGATGATTTTCTCGACAGGCGATGCTCTTGATGGAGGTTTCTGTCGACGGGAGTGATTCTCGAAGGAGATGCTTCTCGACGACGGTCCGGGAGTCCCCTTGACGGCGGTCCGGGAGTCCCCCTCAACGGATACGGCCGCAGCCGTGCCAGGATCATGGTCTCGAGCCTTCGATCGCACAACCGCGTTCCGTGAAGTTTTCGCAGAAGGTGTTCCTGCCACCGGTTCTCTCCCGCGAAGCGCGATCGCCAAGCCAGAGTCGATGAGCGTCGATGTCGTGGCAGCCGCTCGTTAGAGCACAGGCTCCGATCCTCTCGAGAGAGGCTCCTGCGAATCCTTACTGTTGCCCGTACACCACCGCGAACGAGTCGCAGTTCAAGGCTTCGACTCGGGCAACTCTGCTGGCCGAGCCCACCGCTTAGGTCGCCACTGGATCTTCCCCGTACATCAGCGCGCGCCAGGTTGCTTCGCCGTAGGCGTAATCGCCGTAAGCGCAGTCCCAACTGGGACCGTAGTTTCTCGCGACAGCTACGGGGTCGCTCCGGAGCGCCGACGAGTGGAGCTCGGAGTGAGAGCGCTCCGGAGCGAACCCGACAGCGCGCCAAGGGCCCCGCGCGCTGAGTCGACGTCGCGCACGGTATCTCCGGCGAGCCGGCCCTTTCCGGTTCGTCGCGCCCTATCCCCAGGAAGGCAACTCATCCGGTAGTCTTCTCCACGGCGCCCTCCCCCCTGCGGCGCCCGCGCGTCGGCCCACGCTGCGCACTCCCTGCCCCCCCGCCCCCGCCCCACCGCGAGGCCCCGATGCGCCCCTGCTCTGCCCTGCTCCTCCTCGCCCTCGCCGCCTGCACCGGCGCCCC
>JAEUHW010000404.1 GCA_016793245.1 Planctomycetota bacterium | reverse complement strand
CGCTTGCTACGCCTCCGGGCGCGGCTCCGCTTCGTCGAAAGACAGCGTGCGCCGTTTCGGAGCCCGCGGGAGGCGGGGGCTCCGAAACTCATGCTACGGGAGAGGTCGGACATCGACGCGAGAGCGACGTCGATGGACACGGGGTTCCACGCCCGCGCGGCGGCAGAGCGGGGTGCGTCAGCGCGAGGCTGCTCGGCTTCTTGATTCGGCGAGGTTGGCTCGCGGTCGACCTGTGGGCTTGGTGTGCGGAAGCTCGCGGATTCCGAGCAGGCCGTGGCGGCGCCAGCCGGTGGTGAGCATCCAGGTCGAGGCGGGCGCGACGGTGGCCACCACCGGCGCTGCTGGGATCGAGGGAATCGATGGGCGCTCCATCCAGCCATCGAACGCGAGCGAGCTCGAGTAGAGATTGATCGAGTTGCTCGGCACGACGCCGTCCTTCTTGCCGTTCTGCAGCACGTAGCGCAGCGCGTTCGGCGCTTGCGTTGGCGTCGAGATCACCTCTTCGTGATAGCGCTCGGGGAACACCTTGCCGCGGCGGCCCCAGAGCTTGTTCAGCGCGCGGGCGAGCGGGCTCAGCAGAGCGTTCATGCCGCGCGCGACGCACTCTCGATCGTCGGCTTCGACCAGGAAGTGCAAGTGGTTGCCGGGCACGGTGTAGTGGATGATCCGCATTCCGTGTCGATCGCTGCTCGCGCTGAGCGCCGCGAGCACGAGCTTCCGCGCGCGATCGCGGCGCAGCGATGGCAAACCATCCGCCAGACGCACGGTGATCAAGAGAGGCTGGCCGCGCTTCTTGGTCGTGCGCTGACGGTGTGGCATGCCGGGCTCGGCATTCTTCGGCTTCCGTCCCGCGCCCTTCCGCTTGCCGCCATGCTGACGGAAGTCGAACTCGAGCTGTTGAATCCTGCGGCGCATGAAGCACCGTTGTTGGTGTCCTAGAAAACCGGAATCTGGATAGGGCGACGTTGTTCGCTGCTCTAGCTCGCTGCGCAGCAGAGCCGCGCTGTCGCCCAGTGACCTTCCCCCGGAAAAGTGGACACCCCGTTTCGCGCTGAATGCGCGAGGATGTGTCCATGACGAAGCGCAAGCGCCGCACGTTCACCGAAGCCCAGAAGGCCGATGCCGTCCGCCTCGTGCGGCAGGTCGGAAGCATCAGCCAGGTCGCCCATGAACTCGACTTGACCCAGACCTCGCTGAGGGCGTGGGTTCGGAAGGCCGAGACCGAAGCGGGCACAGAGTCCTCCGAGCCTGCGACCGCCGACGAGAAGGAGGAGCTCAAGCGCCTTCGGCGCCGAGTCCGCACGCTGGAGATGGAGCGCGACTTCCTAAAAAAAGCCGCAGCCTTCTTCGCCAGGGACCAGGATCAGTCTTCGAGCTGATCGAGGCGGAGAAGGACAACTTCCCGGTGAGCCTGATGTGCCGTTGCCTTGGTGTCTCACGAAGCGCCTACTACGCCTGGCGCGATCGCGGTGGTCGCAGCGCACGAGCTTCTTCCGATGCGGAGCTGCAGCTCCACATTCGGGAGATCCACGAGCGCAGTTCGGGCCGGTACGGTAGCCCTCGTGTGCACGCTCAGCTCTTGAGAGACGGTGTTCGCACGAGCAAGAAGCGTGTGGAGCGCTTGATGCGCGAAGCGAATCTGCGCGGGAAGATCCGCCGTCGGTTCCGCAAGACCACGGATTCCCGCCACGAGCTTCCGATCGCTCCCAACCTCTTGAATCGGCAGTTTCTCGCCGATGCGCCCGATCATGCCTGGGTCGGCGACATCACCTACATCTGGACCGATGCGGGATGGATCTACCTGGCGGTCCTGATCGACCTACACTCCCGCATGGTCGTGGGCTGGGCTCTTGCGACTCATCTGCGAACCGAGCTCCCCGTCGAAGCTCTCCGGCGCGCGCTCGGCTCTCGCGAGCCCAGCCACGAGATGCTCCACCACACCGACCGAGGTTGTCAGTACGCGAGCATCGACTACCGGAAGCTGCTCGAGCAGCATGGCATCGTCGTCAGCATGAGCCGTGCAGGTGACTGCTACGACAACGCTGTCGCCGAGAGCTTCTTCGGGAGCCTGAAGCAGGAGCTCGTTCACCACGAACACTGGAGCAACCTCGAGGAGGCCCATCGCGCGATCCACGAGTACATCGATGTGTTCTACAATCGCCAGCGTCTCCACTCTTCTCTCGGCTACCGCACCCCCGCGGAAGTCGATCAGGAAGTCGCATGACGGCGCGGCGCGCCGCGGTCATTCTCTGGGGGCTTCGCCCCCAGGCCGCCGCGCTACGCCCAGCCACCGTTGGGGCTCGCTCCGCGCGGCTCCCCCTTGGGGAAGGACTTCGCCCTTCCCCAAACCCCTTCCCCTGTCACTCACCCCACACAAGTCCGGTGTCCACTGAATCGGGGGAGGGTCACAGTCGCCGCGCGGGCGACGAACCGATGTCTCTCGTCGCGGTTCTCGCGTTCGAAGGTTCGCGCGTCGTGGGTTCGGGTACCGATCTCGTGTCGACGCGTCCAGCGTGCGGGTGAGTGCGTGAAAGCACGAAGCGAGATCGAGAGGGATTCGAGCTCAAGACCGTGCATGCGCTGCACCCGGCCCTGCCGCGAAGCAAGCGCCGCGCCCGACGCGCGTGCGCGAAATCGACGGAGCTCATCCGGTGGGTGATCCAGCCCTGGTCATGGACCGTCTCGAGTCGTCGCACACGCGCGAGCTCGCGCTCACTTCTTGCCGAATCGGTCCGAGCGGATGTCATCGGCGTCGGAGTTCTCGTCGGCGCCCTTCGAGGAGATGACGAAGCCTTCCTTCGTGTTCTGGTCCAGTATGTAGATGTACGGGCGCCTCCAAGGGTCGAGCACCGTGCCGTCCTCTTGGGCGTTCTTGATCAGATTCGCCTTGGTGAGAACGGAGAAATCGTTCGGCAGAGCAGCGCGCGTCTCGCGATAGAGCTCGACCTGCTCGCACATCGAGCGGATCTCGTTCTCGGCGATGCGCTCCTTGGAATCGCCTCGCTCACCGAACACGTTGAGTTCGCGGCACTCGGAGGTGCAAAGGAGCGCCGCGATCACGGCCAAGGCCGTGATCCCATACTTCATCCACGGGCCATTCTTCATCTCAGGATCCTCGAGGGATAACGATGCTAGTCAGCGTCGCCGACCCTGTGCCTTGGTCATCTGCGCCGAGCATGGAGCTCTGCGCTCTCTTCTTGAGCGTTCGTCTTCCGATCACCGGAAGTCCAGGCGATCGGAGCGGATGTCATCGGACGGGTCGTCCGGATCCGGACCGTGTGAGCGCAGAAGGTAGCCGTCATCGCGAGTTCGATCGATCCGATACTCGTAGGAGCGTCCCCACGGATCTAGCAGGAGATCCTCTTCGCGCGCGTCGTGAGCGGGGAGCACTGCGTTGAGTTCCGTGAGCGAGCGAGGCAGCACCTCGCGCAGGCGGCGGAAGCCCTCGATGCGGCTGCAGATGTAGCGAAGGTCCTCAGCGGCTTGCTCGGGGGAGGAAGCGGGCTCCGGATGGCGATGGGCGTTTCCTGAGCCGTTCCAGAGAACCATCGCGGCGATCGTGAGCAAGAGAGCCATGAGCCATAGCTTCGCGTGGAGCTTTCCAGATCTGCTGGCCATAGCCGCTGCTCGAGGCCTCCGCCTAGCGCCGCCGATTCAACGTGTAGTAGGCACTCGTCGTCCGCAGCGGCACCCCGCTCGCGCTCACGAGCTCGCCCAGGTGCAGTTCGTAGACCTTCGGCGCCTCGACGATCGCGCAGCGGAGATGCACGCGCAGCCCGTCGTCGCTCACCGTCGCCGCATCCACCGCCACCGGCTCCTCCTCCATGCGGTCCGAGCCGTAGGGCCGATGGTAGAGGTAGTGGTAGCGCTGCAGCGCGTAACGCGCCGTCTCCGCCGCGCGCGCGCGATCCACGGGCTGCGTGAAGTGCAGCACGAAGCCGTCCTCGACGAGTTGCATGCGCAGGACATCGAACGGCGGGACCCCCGTGAAGACCACGCGCTGCAGCCCTTCGCCCTCGCCCCAGCCGCGCGCCGTCTGGCCCACGTAGAGGGTCTTGCCGTCCGGCGACCACGCCAGGCGGTTGTTGCCCTTCCGGAGCCCGTTGCCATCGAGGAAGGGGAACGCCGCGCCCTGCATCTCGCCGCCGACCTCCTCCAGCGCGATGCGCAGCAGGCGATCGTAGGTGATGCAGCCCGAGAAGAGCTGGCCGGCGTAGGGGCCGAAGGCGCCGTTCGTGGTGTCGCAGACCGGCTGGGTGGGGGAGTTCGCGAGCTTTCCTTGCGGGAACAAGATCGCTTCGCGCTTTCGCAGCCGATCGAGCTCTTCCACGGGCACGCTCAGCGGATCGCGCGTGAAGCTCTTGTCCCAGACCAGCGAGCTCACGTGGCCGTGGAAACCGCCCTCGCGCACGTGGTGCAGCTTCGAGGTGCCGAGCCAGTCGCCCTGGTTGTCGACGCAGTAGAGCCGACCTTCGAGATCGAAGCAGAAGCCGTTCGGCTCGCGGACCCCGCTCGCGAAGGGCACCTGCTTCCCCTCCGGCGTGATCTTCAAGCACCAGCCGCGCCAGGGAACCGCCGAGTACATGCGGCCCTTGCGCCCGAAGGCGCTCACCTCGCCGCGCGGCTCGTCGAAGATGCCCTTCGCGTCGGAGGCGCAGCCGAGGCCGAAGTAGAGGTTCCCCTGCGCGTCGCGCACGGGACCGAAGGTGTACTCGTGGTAGTTCCCGGAGACGCCGAAGTCCTCGCTCACGACCTCGTAGAGGTCCGCCGTGCCATCGCCGTCCTCGTCGCGCACGCGCGTGATGGCGGGGCGCTCGGCGACGAGGAGCTCCTGCGCATCGCGGCCGGGCAGGAGACCCAGCGGCTCGTGCAGGCCATGCGCGAAGCGCTTCCAGCGCGGCGACTCGCGCGGATCCGCCGGCATCGTCGCGCGCCAGATCTCGCCGCGGCGGAAGCAGATCGCGAGATCGCCGGCCTGCGTGAAGCAGATCCCGCCGGTCTCGGGGATCAGACCCGCGGGCGTCGCGAGGGTCTCGACGCGGTAGGAGGGATCGAGCGGCGGCGGCGTCTGCGCGAGCAGAGCACCAGAGAACGCGAGCAGCCCGGCGATGCCGAGCGAGCGAGTGGCGAGCATCTCAACGCACCTCCGTCGGGCGGAGCTCGAGGGTGAGGAAGCGCTGCTGCGCGTCCCGTGGGGTGAACGCGCCGTCGCGCTCGACGCCGTCCGCCGAGCGCAGCTCGACTCCGACCAACGTGGGCTTCTTCCAGATCACCGCGACGCTCGTCGGCAGCGCGTTCCACTCGAAGCGCACGCGCAGCGCTCCGCCGTCCTCGCTGGCGGTCCAGCGTTCGCGCACTTCGAGGGCCCCTTGGCTCCAGAGGAAGGTCGGGATGCCTTGCTCCAGCCGATAGCCGCGGAAGCGCCGCTTCTCCGCGCTCCCTGCGAGTCCCAAGCCATGATCGAGCGCCGGACGCGCGAAGACCTCCCCGAGGATCACCGGGAAGGTCTCGCCCTTGAACTGCCACTGCGGACGCATGTCGAGGAAGTCGCCGATCCACGCGTAGCGCAGCGCGCTGTGCGCGGGATCCCACGCGAACGAGAAGAGCCCCGGCAGCGCCACCGCGAAGCTGGACGGCGTGCACTCGGGCAGGAAGCAGCGGTAGTGCAGCGGCCGCACGGTGGGGGCGCGCTCGCCACCCGAGCTCAGGTCCGCGGCGAGCCCGGGCGGTGGAGGGAGGTTCTCGCGCAGCGCGAGAGCACCCCAGAGCTCGCGGATGATCTGCGAGGAGCTCTCCTCGTTGCGTCCGAGCAGGAACGCCGGCATCGAGGTCCCCGGCCGCAAGCGCGCGGGCTCGCGCAGCCACTGCGCGAACCACTCGGGACGGATGCGCGCGTGCATGCCGGTGAGATCGGGTCCGCGCTCGCCCGTGGCGACGTGCTGCTTGTAGTCGTGGCAGCTCGTGCAGGCGAAGTTCGCCTCTCCGGTGCCGAGGCGCTGCACGCCGCGCGCGCTCTCGGCGAGCGTCGCCTTCGGCGGCTCGACTCCATCGCCGGGTGGCAAGCCCCGCTCGGCGGCGAGGCCGCGCGCGATCACCGCGCCGAGTTCTGCGCCGAAGTGCGGCATGCGCACGCCGAGATAAGAGCGCGCTCGCGTGCGCTTCTCGAAGATCGCGCGCACCGCGCTCTCGCGCAGCTTCTCTCCGGCGAGCTCGAGTGGCGGCGGCACCTCATCGAGTCCGGGCGCGGGCTTGGCGCCCAGCGGCGTATGGCAGCTCTCGCAGCCGTGGCGCTCGATGGCGCTCCGCGCGGCGAAAATCGGCGCGGGCGAGGGCTGCGCCGTCCACGCGCGCGCGGCGAGGAACGCGCGCAGCGCCTCGCGCGTCGGCTCGCTCAGCGAATAGCGCGCGGCGGGAGCGCTCGCATCGGCTTCGAGACACCCGCCCTTCGTCGGCAACGCCACCAGCGCCGGAGCGCGCAGGCGGTTCTCCAGAGGCGCGGCGAGCTTGGCGTCGTGGAGCTCGACATCGCAGCGGAAGCGCCAGTTACCGGCGCGATCGCCGAGCTTCCAGCGCAGGCGATGCGTTCCGGGCTCGAGCAGCTTCTCCACCCGCACCGGCGCGCTCATCGAGTTCTTCAGCGCCGGCGGAAGCGCTTCGCCGTCGATCGCGAGCACGAAGAAGTCGTCGCAGCGGAGCTCCAGCACGAGCATCGCGCGCTCTTCGAGTAGCAACTCGCGCTCGAGGAAAAGGGCGGCGTGGTCGCGCTCGGGAGCCAGGGTGTGCACGGCGCCGTCGACGAGCTCCGCGGCTTCGCGCCAGCGCACCTCGCCGCCGAAGCCGTCGGCGTAGCGTTCGGCCGCGAACGCGTCGAGCTCCGGCGCGAGGGGCTTCGCGAAGTCCTGCTCGACGAGAGCGAACGGCCCGAGCGCGCGCCACGCCGTGAGCTTTGCGCCGGAGATCGCGGCGCTACCTCGCGCCTGTGCGCGCTCGCGCGGCGTCGGCGCGCATTCGTGGCACGCGAGGCACCCGCGTTCCTCGAGCAAGCGCTCGCCGCGCACCGCGTCGGGCGCCGCTTGGCGCGGTTCCGCAGAGAAGCCCTGCGCGTTGAGCTCGGGATCGCGCGTGAGATAGGTGGCGATCGCTTTCGCGGTGGCCGCTTCGCTCGCGTTCTCGCGTCCGGCCTCACCGAAGCACGCCGGCATGCGCCCGCTCGGATCGACGGCGAGCGGATCGATCAGGAACGCCGTCAACGCATCGACGTTGGTCTTCGAGCCGAGCTCGCGCAGCGCGTGCTTCTCGGCGGTATGGCATGTCGCGCAGCCGATGCGCTGAAAGGCCTCCGCTCCTTCGCGCAGGATCGCGGGCTCGGCCAAGCCACGGGCCGCGCGCATCGGTGCGATCGGTCCGCCGAGGTGCCCGAGATACGCCGCGAGATCGGCTCGCTCCGCGTCGTCGAGCGCGAGCGCCGGCATGCTCGCATCGGGCCGGAACGTGTGCGGCTCGGCGAGCCAGCGCTCGATCCAGTCCTCGCTCGCGCGCGCGCCGACGCGCGTGAGCCGCGGTCCTCGCCGCGACTCCAAGCTCGCGTCGTCGCTCGCATGGCAGCTTCCGCAGCCGAGCTCCTCGAAGGCCGCGCGTCCGCGCGCGACGAGCAACGCCGTGGAGCTCTCCTCGTCGCGCTCGAAGTGCGCGAGCGCGGAGGAGGGCACCGCTTCCCACGCGAAGCCGGGGCCCGACCATTCGAACCGCATCGCCGCGGCACCCGGTGCGTTGCGCGACACGCGGAGCTCGAGCGCGATCCAGCCGGACGGCAGCTCGATACCCTGCTCGTTCACGAGCTCGCCGCCGAGGCGGAGGCTCGCCTCGACGCCCGTGCGAAAGCGGTGCCGCCCGCTCTGCGCGACGCGCAGCGCTCCGCGGTAGAGCACCTCGAAGCTCGGCGCGAGGAGGGGATGCAGCGCTTCGCCCTCCGCGAGATGGAACGAGAGGCTCGGCGCGATCCACGCCACGTGCCGCTGCGCATCGCGCGCGCTGGCGACGAGCCCGCGCTGCGGGGCGACACTCGGCTGGAGTGCTGCGACCTGCATCGCCGCGGCGCTCGCGGCAGCGGCGGTCGTGCTCTCCGCGGACGCGCCATTCGACGCGCTCCCGCTGCTGGGGGCACTCGCGGCATCGCGCGGCCAGTAGGGCGTCCAGGCCAGGAAGGCCCCTCCGACCACCGCGCCGAGCAGCACGGCCAACGCGAGGAACGGCGAAGGACGGTCGGGGGCGACGTTCGAAGGCACGGGCGCTTACCTCGCGGGGTTTCGAGCCTCCTTCTAGCGTGCGATCCGAGCCGGCGCACCTCTGCTCTGCGGAGCGATTCAGATGCCGATCAGGATCAGCGTGTTGCTCGCGCGCAGGCTCGCTCCGGGCTCCGGAGGTACGACCGCGGCTTGGAAGACCGCGGCGTACGGAGCAGGAGGCTCGGGAAGGGGCAGCTCGAAGGCGCCCCAATTCAAGAGGCCGCCTTTGTCGCGGAGCAGCGTGGGGAGCAAATGCATGATGGCCGAGCTCCTGCAGAAGAGCTCGGCCACCCTAGATCCGCGCGTCCCGCCGCGGCTCAACGCCAGTCGGCGGATCCGCGTGCTCAGAAGCGCAGATCCTGCGTCTTCTTCTCGCCCGCGCGCACCTCGACCTCGACGGTCTCGGCTTCGCGCGACTCGCCGCCGTTGATCACGAGCTGGCGCGCGCTCACGCGATAGCGGCCGGGCTTCAGGTCCGCCAGCGTGTAGCGCGAGCCGAGCGGCGTCGGGCTGCGCGTCGGCTGGCCGCTCGGCTTGCCCTGCTCGTCGAGCAGCGTGGCGCTGACGAGCACCATGCCCTCGCCGCCTTGCTCGAGGCCGGTGAACGCGCCTTCGATCGAGCAGCCCGGGCTCAGCGACTCCAGGCGATCCTCGATCTTCTCGCGAGCCGCGAGGGCGAAGGGGGCGCTCGTGTGCTTGCCGAAGCCATCGGCTTGCACGACGAGCTCGTACTGGCCCGCGGGCAGATGCTCGAAGCGGAAGCGCCCTTCGGCGTCGGTGCGCACCGAGCTATCGCCGCCGAGCATCATCGTTTCGTTCGAGCCGCCGCCCGCGTTCACCGAGCGTGTGATCATGACGGCCGCGGCGCGGCGCGGACCGCTGCCTCCGGCTCTCTGGATCTCGACCCGCGCGCCAGCGACCGGTCGGCGCGACGCCGCATCCTCGACGACGCCGGCGACGACGCCGCCCGGCAGTTCGACCTCCAGCGTCTCCTTCGTCTCGGCGAGCAGCTCGAGCTGCTTCTCGTCGCGGATCGGAGCGTTGGCCGGTCCCCAGCTCAGCTTGTAGTCGCCGGGCTCCAGATCCTCGAAGAGGACATGACCCTCGGCATCCGTCGGCCGTCCGGAGCTGCCGGCGAGGAAGTTCGGCATCTCGGGTCCGCTGGTCTTCTTCTTCAGTTCGACTCGCGCGTCCGCGATTGGGCGACCTTCGTCGAGCACGCGCACCAGGACGCTCGCGCGCGGCGATTGCCGCAGCTCGATGTCGGTCGCCTGGCCTTCGACGATCGAGGCTTCGACGCCGTCGGGCGCCTTCTCGGTCTCAGGCTCGGTGGAGGCGAAGGCGAAGGCCATGTCGCCGGCGACGAAGGCTTCGCCGCTGCTGCGCGCGAAGCGTGCCCGATAGGCCCCCGGCGCCAGATGATCGAAGCGGAACCGCCCTTCGGCGTCGGAGGTCGCGCGATGCGTGCCTTTGTGTCTCGTGTCGAGCGCTTCGGCGACGATCTCGCGGTTGAGGAGCGGAGCACCTCCGAACGCGAGCGCGCGACCGGTCAAGGTGCCGCCGCGATGCAGAGCGAGGCGCGCGCGGTTCGAGCCTTCGGCGCGCACTTCGATCTCCTGCTGCGCAGGCGCGTGCTCGGCATGCGAGGCGACGAGCTCATAGGCGCGCGCCTCGAGTCCGCCGAAGCGCGCGATGCCCGCCGCATCGGTGCGCACCTTCTTGCGCTCGCCGAAGCCGCCGATCGTGTCCTCCAGCGGCGCGCTGCCCGGGGTCGCGCGGATGCGGCGCGTGATGGAAATGTTGCGCGTGCCCGGCTCCGTCGCCGGAGCCTCCGCCTTCGGAGCGGGCAGGAAGAGCTCGACCTCGGCGTCCGCGATCGGAAGCTGATCCGCGGCGGCGAGGACCTCGACCAAGAGCTCGACGCCCGGGACGAGCTCGAGCACGAGGTCGCCGCGCCCGCCGGCCGGGATCTCGAACGGACCGCAGCGGGCGGGAGCGTGCTGCGCGGACTCGACACGGAAGCTCTGCTCGCCCGCGGCGAGATCGGCGAAGGTGAAGCGGCCCTCGGCATCCGTGGCGACGCTCTCCTGGTAGCCATTGCTCACGTCGACCAGGCGCGACGCTCCGAGCGTCCGAGCTTCGAAGTCGATCGAGACACGGGCGTCCGCCACCGGCTTGCCTGTGCTCTTGTCGCGCACGATCCCGCTCACGCGATTCGTCGCGCGGAACTGCAGCTCGACGCCGAGCGCGTCGTGCGCGATCTCCTCCGCGCGCGCGCTGCCGCCTTCGGCCTCGGCGTTCACGCTGTACTTCGCGGGCTTCAGTCCCCGCAGCTCGAAGCGCCCTTCGGCATCGGTCACGACCGGCAGATCGATGGGGGCCGCTCGCAAGTCGAAGAGCTGCTGCGGGCCCGGATGCGCCGAGACCTCGGCCTTCGCGACCCCCTTGCCGTTCGCGTCGAGGACGCGGCCGCCGAGAACGCTCCCTCGATCAATGGCGATGGGGGCCAGCTCGGAGACGACGCCGGCGATCAGGTCCTGCAAGGGCACCGTCACCCGCGGCGAGCCGGGGGCCGAGATCAGGAGTTCGTAGCGGAGCTGCGGATCGAGCGGGCCCACGCGGAAGCGCCCCTCCGCATCGCAGACGGGCAAGTCTCGCTTGCCTCGGAAGCTCGACCGGATGATCGTGAAGCCCGCCTGCGCGGGTTTCTGTTCTTCGGCGCGCACCCAGGAGCTCGCGAGCGGCTGCGCCAGGTGATCGACGACCTTGCCGCGCACGGCGGCGCCGAGGCGCAGCGAGAGCGTGCCGACATCGGTCGTCTTACCGGCCTCGACCGCGCAGCGATGCTTCGGGCTGAGCAGGAGCTCGTGCGCGACATCGATCTGATAGGTGCCTCCCGCGTCCAGCCCTTCGAACGCGAAGCGCCCCTCCGTATCGCTCTGCGTCTCACGCAGGTCGCCGCGCGCGCGCTGCGCTTCCTCGAGCTCGACGAAGACGAGGCCCTCGACGCCGAGGTCGCTGCCGCGGTCGCGCGCGCCGAGCTTGACTTGCGCGTTGGCCACGGGCCGGCCCTGCTGATCGACGAGCGTGCCGCTCACGCGCGTGCCCGCGGCGACGGCGTTCGCCTTGGAATCGTTCGTCGGCGCCTGGTTCGCCGCTTCGGTCGCGCTGCGCAGCGTCTCCTGCTTCGGCGCGCCTTCCTGCGCTCGAAGGAAGTCGCTCTTCGCGTCGGTCTCCTTGGTCAGGTTCAAGCTCGGGCTCGCGCTCGTCGAGCCGTCGTTCGCGCCGTCCCCGGCGCCACCGCTCAGCCACCACGCACCGGCTGCCCCTAGCGCCACGAGGGCCAGCGCGGCGATCGTCTTCGTGCTCATCATCAATCCTGTCGCTACGAGAGTTCCGGCGGCAGCAGCGCCGCCGGTGGTCGTGAGCGCGGGCGGGAGTCCGGCGAGAGGGGCAAGGGCCATCCTCCAGTCCACGCGCTCGGAAACACCGGGACGCAGCTCGAGGCGCGCGCGCAGATCCTGCTTCAGCAGCTCATGCGCGCGCTTCAAGCGCGCCCAGTAGACGTCGATCCGCAGACCGAGACGCGCGGCGACCTCGCGAGGCGGGAGCTCTTCGTAGTAACGGAGGAGCACCACCTCGCGCTGTGGCTCGGGGAGCGCGAGCACGGCGTCGACGACGGCGCGCTCCAAGGCCAGCTTCTCGACCAGCTCGCTGGTCGAGGGCAAACGCTCGGGGCGCGCGACGTGCTCTTCCCGTTCGGCCCGCGCGCTCAGGCGCCGGCGCTCGCGGGAAGCGAAGCGCCGCGCGACGCGAGCGAGCCAAGCGCGAGCGCTCTCCGGCTGGGCCGGAGGATGCTCGAGCGCCGCGACCCAGGTGTCCTGGACCACGTCCTCGGCGCTCGGCTCGTCGTGGACGAGCTGGCGCGCGAGGCCGCGGAGCCACAGAGCGTGGCGCAGCAGGACATCGGAGGGGACGGAGGGGAGAGCGTCGGTCATGGCGGGCGGCGGTGCGCAGGAACTACGCACCGCTCGCGCCGAGAAGAGAACGCCGAGCTCGAATCCCGTCAGGGTTCTTGGGGAGAAATCTCCGGCGTCGCCGCTCAGCTCTTCGGCTTCTCGAGGAAAGACTTCGCCCAGTCCTCGAAGGGCAGCTCGATCGGCAGCGGCAAATGCTCCTCGCCGTAGACGAGGACGCCGCCGTAGTGGCCGACCAGCGAGACGAGCGCTGCGCAGAGGAGGAGCACCAGGAGATAGGGGAGGCGCGAGCCCTCGGACTTCCGCGCGCGCAGGAGCAGCAGGACCGCGAGCGCGCTCAGCGCCGTCGCGGCGATGCCGCCCCAGCGGTGCACGAACATCACCGCGTGCGTCTCCCGATAGCCCTCGAGGTCGGCGAAGATCCAGCCCGACGCGCACGAAGCCGCGGCGCCGAGGAAGCCCAGGATCGCGCAGAACGCCGAAGCTCCGGCGAGGCCTGGCGAGCGCGAGACGAGATAGAGCAGCTCGGCGAAGAGCGCGGCGAGGAGCAGCGCGATCGGGAAGTGCACGAGCACGGGGTGGCTGTGCCCGAGGTATTGCTGGGGGCTCAGCGGTTCGCCCGGCTTGGGGCTCGGCGCGCTGCCCTCGGCGGTGGAGCTGCCTTCGGCCGTGGAGCTGCCGGATTGTGAGCCGCTCGCGTTCGCTGCGGAGCTCGGCGCCGCGGGCGCGCCGAGAGCGATCCACTGCGAGATGATCGCGAGCTCGGCCTGCGTGAGCTGCGGATACTTCTCGCGCTCGTCCTCGGGCGGCATCTCGCCCGACTCGCAGGTGAGGTAGATCTCCGATTCGTCGGGCTTGCCGGCGACGACGTAGTCGGGGTTCGCCGCGACGCGCGCGAGATCGAGCACGTAGCCGAACTTGCCCTTCGGTTTCGTGAGCTGCGCGCCGTGGCAGTCGTTGCAGCTCTTCTCGAAGAGCGCGCGCACGGCCACGGCCGCGCGCGCGCCTTCTTCGCTGCTCGACGCGTTCTGCGCCTCGGCGACGCGCGACGCGCCGCCGAGGAGGAAGCCGAGCAGCAGGCAGAACGCGAGCGGAGCTCGCGCGAGGACGCGGGTGGTCATCGGGGCTCCGCTCGTGAGATCAATCGCCCTTGAAGCGGTCGTGGCCGGGCTTCTGCATCTTGCCGAGCTTCTCGTAGTGCTCGCGGGCCTTCTCCATCTTGCCCTCGAGGAGCGCGTCCTCGAGCTTCAGGGTCTCGCCGAGCATCTCGATCATCATGCGGCGATACGCGAGCGTCTCCTCGGCCTTCTTCTTCGCGTCCTGGATCTCGTTCACGAGATCCGGCGTGACGCCCTTGGCCGACATCAGCGCCGTCTCCATCTCGACGACGAGCGGCAGCGCTTCGGCGGCCTTGTCCTTCTCCTGGAGCAGGGGCTTCAGGGCGCGGGCGTTCTTCTTCAAGACGCCCATCGCGGCCTCGATCGAATCCTCCGCGGCGCTCTTCGAGGGCGCGGAGACCATGGAGAGCGCGAGAGGAGCGCCGCAGACGCAGGCGGCGAAGAGACCGGCGATCAGACCGCGGCGGAGCGCGGACGCGGAAGCGAGCATGGGGTGACCTCGGGGACGGTTGGGGGACAGCGGGCCGCGGGATTGTAGAGGGGCGGCGCACGGGTTCGCCAGGGAACGCCCGGGGCGGAAACCTGCGCTCGGCTATGCGTCCGCCGCGGGCACCACGTACGGCGCCCGGTACGCGCGCGTGAGCAGGGCATCGGCTTCCGGCGCGCCGCGGAAACGCTCCGCCGGCGCGTCGAGCTCCAGAGCGGCGCCCAGCCTCATCGCGCCCGGTTCGATTCCGTTCTTCACGAGGTGCTCTTCCATCCGCGCGTACGCGTCTTCGAGCGGCGCCGACGATCGAGCGCGCGCGCGCAGCTCCTCCGGTCCGGCGGTGCTCCCGAGCTGGTAGGAGATGTTCCCGAGATGACAGAGCGCGCTCGAGAGATGGCCTTCGAGCACCGGCGCGGCAAGGCGCCGCGCGTCGTTCGCCTGCACGGCTGCGACGAAATTCGCCGGCAGCGCGTCCTCGCCTTGGAACTTCGCGAGCTCCTTCCCTTCGGGATCCAGCGCGCGCGCGGAGGTGTAGTTCGGGATCACGAGCGAGCCGCCCTCGCAGAGGACGACCACGCCGACGCGCGCGCCGCGCCAGCTCGGCATGCTCTTCTCCCAGCGCTCGTCCTGGAGCTCCTTCGACTCGGGCAGGCCGCGCACCTCGAAGACGATCGGCGCGCTCGCGTAGTCGAGCAGCACGAGCTGCGTGTTCGGCGTGTCGCCGTCGTCTCGATAGCCGACGCGCCCGCCGATCGAGAGCACGCGCGGCGGCAGCGCGTCGTAGCCCAGCATCCATCGGGCGATGTCCATCTGATGGATGCCCTGGTTGCCGAGGTCGCCGTTGCCGGTGGCGAAGACCCAGTGCCAATCGTAGTGCAGGTTCTTCCGGCGCAGGGGCACCTTGGGCGCGGGCCCGCTCCAGAGGTCGTAGTCGATCTCGGCGCCGAGAAGGACGTCGCCTTCGACCACGCCGATCGAGCGGCGCGGCTTGTAGCAGAGGCCGTGCGCGGCGAGGGGCTTCCCGAGCGCGCCGGAGCGCAAGTAGGCCGCGGCTTCCTGCAGGCCGGCCGACGAGCGCGACTGCGTGCCCGCTTCGCAGAGCCGCCCGGTCTTCTGCGCCCAGCCGACGAGCTGGCGACCTTCCCAGACGTTGTGGGACACGGGCTTCTCGACGTAGACATGCTTGCCCGCCTGCAGCGCCCAGATGGCGAGCAAGGAGTGCGTGTGGTTCGGCGTCGCGATCACGACGGCGTCCACGTCCTCGCGGGCGAAGAGCTCGCGCGCGTCGGCGCAGGCGAAGACCTGCTCGCCGCGCTTCTCGGCCTCGCCGACTCGCTGCGCGCGCACCTTCGCATCGACGTCGCAGAGCCCGACCACGCGCACGCCCCCGATCTTCTTGAACTCCGCGAGGAGTTGCGCCCCGCGGCTGCGAAGCCCGACGAACCCGAGGCGCAACTCCTCGTTGCTGCCGAGCACGCGCGCGTAGGAGCGCGCAGAGAGCGCGAGACCGGCGGCGCCGGAGAGCGAGCTCCAGAGGAACGAGCGACGCGACGGGCGTATCATGCGGGCACCTCGGGCGGGATGGCGACGCGGGTCATGCTGGCCCGCCTCCTCGCCGCGAGCAAGCATGGCGCCCTCCTCGATGCAGCTCCGCGACATCTCTCGTTCTCTCGCCCGGCGCGTCGATCGCCTCGCCTTCGGACCGCCCGTGGCGCACGTCTACGATCCGCTGGTCTATGCGCGCGCGAGCCACGAGCGCTACCTCGAGCGCTGGGGCACGGGCAAGAAGTTCGCGCTCTTCCTCGGCATGAACCCGGGGCCCTTCGGCATGGGGCAGACCGGCGTCCCCTTCGGCGAGGTCGCCGCCGCGCGGGACTTCCTCGGCTGCGAAGCGCCCGTCGTCGCGCCGCGCGCGCAGCATCCGAGGCGACCGATCGAGGGCTTCGACTGCCGCCGCTCGGAAGTGAGCGGGAAGCGTCTCTGGGGCTGGGCGAAGGAGCGCTTCGGCACGGCCGAGCGCTTCTTCGAACGCTACTTCGTGCACAACTACTGCCCGCTGCTCTTCCTCGGCGAGACCGGCAGCAATCTGACGCCCGACAAGCTGGCACGCGAGGAGACGGAGGAGCTCTACGCCGCGTGCGACGAAGCGCTCGGCGCACTGGTCGAAGCGCTCGGCGTGCAGTGGGTGATCGGCGTCGGCGCCTTCGCCGAGAAGCGCGCGCGCGCGGCGCTGCAAGGCCGCGAGCTGCAATTCGGCACCATTCCGCATCCCTCGCCGGCGAGCCCGCTCGCGAACCGCGGTTGGGCCGCTGCAGCGGAGCAGGCGCTCTCGCGCTACTTCCCGCTCGCATGATCTAGCAGTCGATCGTTGTCGATCGTCTTGCCGGCGCTCAGCCGCCGCGGTGATAAGGCAAACCGCGCAGGATCGTGAAGGCGCGGTAGATCTGCTCGAGCAGCACCACGCGCGCCAGGCGATGCGGCAGCGTGGCCTTGCCGAAGGAGATCGACTTCCATGCCAGCGCTCGCAGCGCGTCGGGCAAGCCGTCGGCGCCGCCGATCGCGAAGACGAGCCCCTTCGCCCCGAAGCGCATCTCCGCCTCGCCGATCACCTGCGCGGCCCAGGCCTCCGAGTCGAGCGAGGGCGCCTTCTCGTCGAGCAGCACGAGCTTCGCGCCCGCGGGGAGCGAAGCTCGGAGCTGCGCGTCCTCCTCGAGCTCGCGCACCTCGACCTTCGCGAAGTGCTGCAGGCGCTCCAGGTACTCGTTCTGCGCCGCGCGCCAGTGAGACTCCTTCAGACGACCGACGGCGAGGATCGTGATCTTCATGGGGGGGCCGAGCGTGTCGAAGAGCTCCGGGGCCGGCCATCGTGCTCACGAGCGAGCCGCGCGCAAGTCCCATCGAACCTCGGGCCACCGCGAGTGCGATGGCCCGCGGCATTCCTGCGGAGCCGCATCGCGCGCCAACCGCGCGCCGTTCGGCGTCGCAGCTCCGCAGTGGATCCCGCATCCCTGTCCCTCGATCGCGGAGCGGTCGCGCCGGCCAAGCCGAGCTCTAGCGTTCCAGGAGTCCCTCTCGAGCGGAGCCTGCCGCGAGCGATCCAGAGCCCGTTCCTCGGGGCATCGGAGCACTGGCGCGCGCTGGCTGCCCAGCACTACGATGGCCTCGTGATCTCGATCTCAACGCGCGTTCTTCGATGACCTCGTCTCGGCCCAGCTCATTCGCTCGCAGCGCCTGCGTCCTCGGCGCGGCGCTGCTCGGGACCTCCGCACGGGCTCAAGAAGACGAACGCGTCGGAACGCGCGCTCCGTTCCCCGACGTGCAGTCGGCCGCGCGAACCCTCGCCGAGGCGTCGACTTCGCGCGACGAGCGCAGGGAGGCCGCGGTCGAGCTGCTCTTCCGCTTCGGTTCCGAAGGCATCGAGCGCGTGGCCCTGGCGCTGCAGGGAGTGGTCGCGCTGCCCCTCGATCGCGAGCTGCTCGGAACGGTCGAGGGGCAGATCCTGGAAGCGCTCCGCGATGCCATCGAAGCGCGCGCCGCGGGCGGCATGGATCTCGATCCGGCGATGATGCGGCTCACGCCGCATCTCGTGCGCCTCGCGGCGCGCCGCGAAGGAACCCGCGGGCGCATGCGCTCCGACGCCGCGGTGCGCTCGCTGCTCGCCTTGCTGGAGTCGAACCTGGAGCGCGAGATCCGGCGCGCCTTCGCGTCGTTCCTGAAACCCGCCACCGAGTTGGAGCTCCGCCGCGCGATGCTGGTCGCGTTGCCGCGGCTGCGCCAGATCGAGCTCGCCCCCGCGGTCGCCGCCGTCGCGTTCGAGAACGGCGAGAACGCCGCCCTCCGGCGCCTCGCGCAAGCCGCGCTGGTCGGCTTGGTCCAGCGCGGCTTCTTCTCGATGGAGGAGTTCCTGAGTTGGAGCGAGAGCGAGGCGGCGAGCAGTCTCGCGTCGCGAGAGCGCGCGGGTGAGCTCGCGTGGGCCGCCGGAGAGCGACTGCGCGCCGAGCTGCTCGCCGCGCGCGAGAAGCTCGTAACGCATGCTGGCAACGACCTCGAGCTCTTGCTCGAGCTCCTCGGCGACCCGACCTTCCCGCGCGTGCGGGCGGGTTCGGCGCGCGAGCTGGCGCACGTCGTGGCGCGCTTCCAGCCGGAGCGCGATGCCGAAGCACTGCGCCGCGTGATGAGCGGTCTCGTTCGCGGCGTGCGCCAGGAGCTGCATCCGGAAGTGCTGGTCGAGCTCGCGATCTGCCTCCGCAATCTCGCGCCGCTCGTGGGGGCGGCCGAACGATCCGCCGCGCGCGCGAGCGCCGACGCGGAGGTGCTCTCGCGCTGCGAGCAGTTCCGGCTCCACATCAAGCCGCTGCGCGAGCTCCTGATCGACTTGGCCCCCGCGGGCAAGGTCGCGGAGCGCTCGTTGTGGGCCGTGCGCGCGCGCGCTGTGGAGGCGCTGCGCTGGTTCCCGGCCGATGCCCTGGTGCAGTCGCACGTCGCCGAGCTGCTGGAGAAAGCGCTGGAAGCGCCTGCGGACGCGGACTTCGAGCGCGGCGAGGAGTACTCCGACTATCGGCGCGCGCTGTTCCGCACCGCCGCGGAGATCGACTTCGCCGGACCGCCGGCCGCGCGTGCGCTGGTGCAGATCCGCCGCCTCGCCGCGGATCCGGAGATCGAGCTGCGGCGCAGCGCGCTGCCGCTGCTACGCGCCCTCGGCGCGAACGCCGCCGTCGGAGCCTCCGTCCGGGAGAGGCTCCTCGCGTTCGCGCGCGAAGAGTCCGATCCCGGCGTGCGCGCCGAGCTGCTCGATGTGCTCGCGCAGGTCGCCGAAGCCGTGCCGGAGTTCCTCGTGCCGGCGCTGGATCGCCATGTCGACGCGCTCGGCGACGAAGAGCGCGTCGTGCGCGAGCTCGCCGCGGAATGGTTCGTGCGCGCGCTGCGCGCGCCGCAATGGAGCGCCCTGGCCGCGGCGCGTTTCGGCGAGGTGCTCGAGAGGCGTCTGCACTCCGAGGGCGAACGCGATCCGCGCGTGCGTGCCGCGCTCGCGCGCGCGGCGCTCGAAGGGCTCCGCGCGGACTGGCTGCGGATCTCGCTCGCGCATCTCTCCGACGCCGAGCTGCGGGCCGCGGCATCGCGCATGCGCGACGGGCTCGAAGAGCGCCCGCCCGAGGCCGCCGTGCTCCTCTCCCTCGCGACGGCGCTCGGCGAGCGCTTGCCCGAAGCGGCCTACTCGATGCTCCTGCCCGATCCGCGCGACCTTCGATCCGCGTGGCCCGCGTCGCTGGGAGAAGCGCGCGATCGCCAATTGCTGCTCCTCGGCTGGGCGGCCTTCGCGCGCTTGGAGCGCTTCGAGGTCTTCCCGCCGCAGCTCTCGGACGCGCAGCGGGAGCGCATCGAGGCGCTCCTCGACCGCGCGAACGCCTGGGATGCCACGGAGGACGAGCTCTTCGCGCGCGCCGACCTCGAGCTGCGCGTGGGGCGGAGCGAGCGCGTGCTGCTCGAGTTCCCCTCTCTGCTCCAGAGGGCTCCGGCCGGGCAGCTCGAAGCGCTGCTCGATCGCTTGATCTGGGCCAACTGGGTCGTTTTGCGTTGGGCCGAGGTCTCGCATTACGCCGCACAGCGCGAGCGCGAGGGGAAGCGCCGCCCGAGCTGGTGCGTCGCGGCGATGATCTTCGAAGCGCGCGTCGCGGGCGAGCGTTCCGCAGGTCGCGCCAGCATCGTCGAGCTGGTCCGGGAAGCGCAGCGCGTCATCGCTGACGACGCCGCCGGTTCCGCGGAGGCCCTGCTCGTGCTCCGACGCACGTTGGGCCTCGTCGATGCCTTCCAGCGTCAGGAGCTCGAGGAAGGAGCGCGCGCCCTGCTCGACGCCTTGCCGGCGCTCCCGCCGCTCCCGCCCTCGCTGGAACGCGACCTCGGCATCGCGCGCGCGCGCTATCGCTGAGCGGTGCCCGTCGCGTTCTCGTCGTTCGCGTCGTGGAAGCGCAGGAGGCGTTCGGCCTCCTCCCGCAGGAACTCGAGCTCGAGGAAGGGCTCGGCGCCTACGTCCTGCCAGCGCACGCGCCCGCGTCCGTCGACGAGGAAGGTGCCGTGCAGCGGCGCCTTCTCGAAGTCGTCGTAGGCGCGATACGCGCGGAACGCGAGGAGCTCGGGGTCGGCGAAGATGGGGAAGGGAAAGCGCTCCTCGGCGGACAGCGCTTCGAGATCGCTCTTCAGCTCGGCCACGGAGTCGGTGCCGATCGCCAAGAGCTCGATGCCGGCCTCGCGAAAGCGCTCCGCGAGCGGTCGCAGCGCGCGGAGCTGCTCGACGCAATGCAGGCAGTCGAAGCCGAGGAAGAAGATCACGACGACCGGCTTGCCGCGCCACTCGTCGAGCTCGAAGGCGAGCCCCTCTTCGTTCCAGCACCGGGCCGGCGGCGCGACGTAGGGCGACCACGTGAGCGGACCGAGCGTCGAGAGCTCGACCGGGCGTTCGAAGTCCTCGGGCCAGGGATCGTTCCAGCGCCAATCGGCCGCGCGCTCGCAGGCCGAGGCGATGGGCGCGAGCGAGGCGAGGAGCGGAGCGTCGAGATCCGCGCCGGTCGCCGCGGAGGCGAGCGCATCGAACGCGGCTCCGAGGTCGGCGCTCCGGCCGAGCTCGTGCAGCAGACGCAGGCGCCGCGCGAGCAGCGTCGCGTCGCGCTTCGCCTTGCCCAGCGCCTCGTCGATCTTCGCGAGGGCCTTCTCCTGGTCGCCAAGCGCGCGCAGGAAGTCCGCCGCGGCGTAGGGTGAGTCGACGCGCGCGCGTTCGAAGTGCGCGCGAGCGGGGTCCTTCTCGCCGCGAGCGAGCGCGATCCAAGCATCGAGGAACGCGAGCTCGCTCTCGATCTCGCGCTGCGGCGACGCCCCTTCGCGCAGGGCCTTTTTCATCGCCTCGTGCACTTTCTCTTCGTCCGCCTTCTCGGCGAGAGCGGCGTCCTCGGCGGCGCTCGCGCGCTCGAGGCGCTGGGAACGCTCTTCGTCGCGCAGCGCGACCAGGGATGCCCGCGCGCGCTCGGCCTCGGGGAGCGCGCCGCGCTGCGCCGCGGCGCGGCCGAAGAGCCCGTGCGCACGCGCGCGGAGGTGGCGCTCGCCGACACCGAGCAGCAGGTGCCCGCTCACCGTCAATCGCTCGAGCGCCTCCCAGTCCTCGAAGCGCTCCACGACATCGAGCACGCGCCGCGAGGCGTAGCCCGCGATGTCGCGCGCTTCCGACGCGCGATTCCAGCGCGGATGGCGCGGCAGCTCGAGGAGGTTCGCGGCGATGCGCAGCGCATCGCTGCGCCGGCCGAGCTGCATGCAGCTCCGCGAGAGCCATTCCTGGTTATGGCCATAGTTGTGGATCAGGAACGGCATCACGCGGTCGCGTTGCATCGCGGCGTGGTCGACGCGCGAGCTCGCCTCTTGCAGCCACGCCGCTTCGCGCGGTCGCTGTAGCTCGTCGAAGATGTGGCCGCCCATGTGCCAGAGGTGGGCGATGCCGGGCCCCGACGGTCCGCTCAGCACGGCGGAGCGCAGCGCGAGCTCGGCCTTCTCGTTGTCCCAGAGATGGATGCGGTAGTGGTGCGCCGGATGGAGCGGGGCCGCGGCGAACACGCGATCGAGCATGAAGTCGATCGGCTGGTGACCCGAGATCGGATGGCCGTGCTCCTGGTTGAACCAGAGCATCACCGCCAACAACGCGAGCGCTTCGATGTTCTGGGGCTCGGCGCGGAGCCTCTCCTCCAGCTTGCGCACGAGGTCCCGCCGCCGTTCCTTCTCGCTGCGCGCGCTCTTCCAATCCTCGCTCGCGTTCGCTGCGCGGGGCTCCGGCAGCTTCGCCACATCGAGCTCGTAGAAGGCGCCCCAGGCATCGATCCACGCGCGCTCGCGTTCGCTAGCCTGCTCGCGGCGCCGCAGGGCCTCGGCGGCGAAGCCGCGCGCGCGACCTTGGCCCTTCTCGTTGTCGAGGTTCGCGAGGGACATGCCCCAGTACGCCATGGCGCAGCTCGGATCGAGCGCCGCGGCTTGGCGGAAGGAGCGTTCGGCCTCGAAGAACCAGAAGCCGTGGAACTGACCGAGGCCTTGATCGAAGAAGGCCTGAGCTTCCGGGTTCGCCGTCGTGATCGGGAAGTGCACCTTCGGCATCCCCGGCAGGAGCACCGCGGCTTGTCGCGGTCCCGCGTCGAAGGCCTGGCCGTGCAGCGAATGCCCCTCGAGCAGCTTCGACTCTCCGGGCGCCTCCGCGGGTGTCTCCGCGGGCTTCGCCGGAGGCGGCGGGCAGGGTTCCTGCGCGAGCGCGATCGCGAGCCACCAAGACGAGAGCGAGAGAGTGAGAAGTGTTCGGCGCATCGGGGGGGGACTCGACGAATGGGGCGCGAAGTCTAGCGACGCGAATGTCTTTGCGCTTGTGCCGCATCGCGCGCCGCGGGGAACATCCCGCGAGCGCGCGCGCCACGAGACGCCGCGCGCGGAGCTTCGGAGGCGGAGGAAGGCATGGGGTCAGCGGAATTGGCGATCGAGGTGCGCGGGCTCGACAAGCGGTACCGCGGAAAGCGCGGCGTACATGCGCTGCGGGGTGTCGATCTCCGCGTGGCACGCGGCGAGATCTACGGGCTCCTCGGGCGGAACGGAGCCGGTAAGACGACCCTCGTGAAGGTCCTGCTGGACATCGTGCGCGCGAGCTCGGGCAGCGCGGCCCTGCTCGGCTTGGACTCCCATTCCGTAGAAGCACGTCGGCGCGTGGGCTACCTCCCCGAGGATCACCGCTTCCCCGATTACCAGACGGGGCTCACGGCGATGGAGTTCTATGCGCGGCTCTCCGACGTCTCGCGCGCGGAGCGCCAGCGGCGCATCCCCGCGCTCCTCGAGCTCGTCGGCCTACGCGACGCCGCACCGCGCAAGGTGCGCGGCTACTCGAAGGGCATGAAGCAGCGCCTCGGTCTCGCGCAGGCGCTGGTCCACGATCCCGCGGTGCTCTTCCTCGACGAGCCGACGGACGGGGTCGACCCGGTGGGCCGCGCGGAGATCCGCGACGTGCTGATGCGCGTCCGCGGCGAAGGGCGCACCATCTTCCTGAACTCGCACCTGTTGAGCGAGGTCGAGCAGATCTGCGATCGCGTGGGCATCCTCGAAGCCGGGCGCCTCGCGCGCGAAGGCACCATAGAGGAGCTGACGCGTGTCAGCGGCGCCTGGAAGCTCGAGCTCGACCGCGAAGCCGATGCCGCGATGCAGGACCTGCTGCGCCCGCATGCGGTGCGCGTCGCGACGCACGGTCGCGATCTGCATCTCGAGCTGGAAGAAGAAGCCGCGCTCGATCGCTGCATCGATCTCCTGCGCGCGCAGCGTTACGGCCTGCGCGGTCTCTCGGGGGGCCGCGCTTCGCTGGAGCAGGTCTTCCTCGCGACCGTGGAAGAGGAGGTGCGCTCGTGAACGTCCTCGGCGCCATCTTGAAGGACTCCTTCCACGAGGCGCGCGATCGGCGCGCGCTCTTCGTTCTCGGCGGCATGGCCTGTCTCGCGATCGCGTTCTGCCTCGGGCTCTCGTTTCGCGAGCGCGAGGAGTCGGAGCTGCTCGCGCATCACGTGAGCCGCCTCGGCACCTTCGAGACCTACTCTTCGGGCGGCAGCTCGAGCAGTTCTGTCGGCTTTGCGCCGCTACTCGAGGCGACGCGGCGCATCGTTCCGGAGGACGGCTTCGATCCCGCCCTCACCGGCGGGTGGGTGGTCGGCTTCCGGGTCGCAGGAGAAGACGAGCTCGGGCGGCTGCAGAAGGCCTGGTTGGAGTTCCGCAAGCGGAAGGCCGAGGACCAGATGGACCCGCTCCGCTGGGTCGAGCAGCAGCTCCGCCTCGAGGGCTGGCAGAAGCTCGCGGTGCGGCGCGATCCCGCGGATGCGTTCCGCTACGAGGTCGGCGCGCTCTGCACGCGCAAGGAGCGCCTGAGCGGGGCTTACTCCACGTCGATGTTCTTCGGCCTCCTCGAGAGCGACGACGTCATCAATCGCTCGCGCGAAGAGTTCGTCCTCACCGTACAGCTCGGTCTTGCAGGAGGCTTGCTCGGCGCCATCGGGATCTTCGTCGCGCTGCTCACCTCCGCGGGCTTCGTGCCCTCGTTGCTCACCAAGGGGACGCTCGACCTCGCGCTCGCCCGGCCGATCGGGCGCACGCGCCTCTTGCTCTACAAGTACCTGGGCGGGCTCTGGTTCATCGCGATCACCAGCGCGATCGTCGTGGGGGGCACCTGGGCGGCGCTCGCGCTGCGAACCGGCGTCACCGATCTCCGCTACCTCGTGATGGCGCCGATCTCGATCGCGATCTTCGCGGTGCTCTATGCGCCGCTCGTGCTGGTCGGCGTGATCACGCGCTCGGCGAACGTCGCTGGTCTCGCCGGTCTCGGGGTCTGGTGGACGAGCAGCATGATCGTCACCTTCTACGACTTCAGCTCCGGCTTCGCCGAGTACTCGGCCGGTGTGCGCGGCACGATGAAGGTGCTCTACACGGTGGTGCCGAAGACCTCGCATATCGCCGATCTCGGGCAGCGCTGGCTGATCGAAGCGCGGCTCGGCGGACCGGACGGCGTCGGGCGCATGCTCGACGACGTGCAGCAGTTCGACTGGGCGTTCTCGCTCGGCACCACGGTGGCGTTCACGGTGGCTTGTCTTGCGCTGGCGTGTTGGAGGTTCCGGCGGACGGACTACTGATCCACGCGGAACGCGCCAGGAACGCGCGAGGCGCGCCGAGCGGTTCGTTCGGCGCGCCTCATGCGTTTTCGTACGGGCGGTGGCTCAGCCACCACCGGAATCGCCGCCGGGGTCGTCGTCGCCACCGTCGCGCTCGCGTTCCGCCTGCTCTTCGCGCTCTTGCGCGCGAGCGTCGATCCACGAGCGCCAGACGCCGACGTCGTCCGCCAAGGTCGTGCGGGTCAGCTTGCGCAGGCTCGCGAAGCCGGCGCGCTTCCCTTCCGCATCGAAGCGGCTCTCGATGGCCGCGAGCAGCGGCGCCGCCAGCTCCTCGTCACCGCTGCGCTCGACGAGGCCGAGCAGAGTGATCAGGTTGCCGCGCTCGTTCTCCCATTCGAGGAGAGCACGGAGCGTCTCCGCGTAGATCGCATCGGGGCGCTTCGAGAGCTGCTGCAGCGCGACGGCGCGCACCCGAGGAAGACCATCGGCCGTCGCGGAGCGCGCGAGCGCGCGCTGCTCGATCTCGCCGCCATGGTCGCCGAGGATGCGCGCGCACCAGCCGCGCACGGCGGGTTGCTCGTGGCGCGTGAGCGCCGCGATCACCGCGCCTCGCGCGTGGGGCCAGGCCTTCGTGAGCAGGGTCGCGTGCTGTGCGTCCTGCTCGCTGGCGAGGCCCTGGATCCAAGTCTGGATCTGCTCCTTGGTCGGGGCCTCCGTGCTCGGGAGGAGACCGAGGAGCAGCGCCGTGGAGAAGAGGGTCGGGAGCATGATCGGAATCTCTCTCTTAGCTCTCGCGGAAGCCCCAGACGCGGTAGCCGGCGAGCTCGTTCGAGAGCGTCTGCATCTGGAGCTGGGAGTACTGGACCACGGCGTTGCCGCTGATCGAGAACGAGCCTTCGACGCCTGTGGTCACGTTGGAGCCGATGTAAGCGCCGCCCAGGATCAGCTTCTGCTGCGAGCCGCCGCCGGCGAGCTCCAGGTTGCCGCGCACGATCACCATGCCGTGCCACTGGAACTGGCCCGTGATCTTGAGGTTGCCGTCCACGACCAGCAGTCCTGCGCCGCGGTTGTTGCCGGAGAAGTGCAGGTCGCCTTGCGCGTAGGTGACCTTCATCTTGGAGAGGTCGGGATTGCCGAACCAGCTCTCGTCCGCTTCATCGACCTGGCCGTCGCCGTCGGTGTCCTTGCCGTCCCCGCCTTGCGGCGCCTGCGTGTAGGTGCCGGGCTGGAGGAAGTACTCCGCCGCGCCGGAGTAGGTCGAGATCATGTCGTTGATGAAGGCGTTGCCGTTGCTCCAAGGCGAAGGCGGGGCCACCGTCGAGACGCTCGGAGCGTTTCCGGTGCCGACGACGAGCGTGTTCTGATTGCGCCGCAGCGACGTCAGCACGCTTGCCGTGGAGCCGGCGACTCCGATGCCGGGGACCTTCGCGCCGGTCACCGGGTCGATGCCGCTCACGAGGAAGGAGTTGCCGTTGAAGGTGACGTCGGAGTTCGGGTCGCCGAGGAAGACGGCGGCGTTGGGCATCGGCAAGAGCGCCGCCGAACGCTGCAGCCACATCGTGACGCGCCGCTCGCGAGCGCCGGCGTAGTTGGCGAAGGGGCGCGCGAGGCCGACGAGCTCGAGCATGGCGTTCTCGTCGCCTTCGTCGGTGGTCCCGTCGCGATCGTTGTCGACGCCGTCCTTGTCGCGTTGCCGGTCGACGATCAGCGCCGCGACGTCTTCGTCGTCTTCGTCGACGCGCCCGTCGCCGTCATTGTCGAGGCCGTCGCCGGACCAGTCGTGGACCATGAACGCGACGCCGACCTCGTCGAGCTCGTCGATCTCTCCGTCGCGGTCGTTGTCGATGCCGTCGGTGGCGGGCTGGAAGCGCTCCGCGGCCTTGCCGAAGCCGCTCGTCGAGCGGGCCTTGCGCACCAGGGCGAAGCCCTCTTGTGCAGCGGCCTCGGCGCTGGCCACGAGGCGCTCGTCGGCCATGCGCGCGCTCGTGCTCTGCGTGCGCGTGGTCATCAGCATCACGATGGCCGAGGAGAGGATGGCGAGCGGAACGACCCCGGCCATCACGGTCACGACCATGTAGCCGGCTTCATCGCGCCGCAGCGTAGGGGAGAGTGGTTTCATGGGCTCACCAGTTCTTGACGTAGATGATGCGGCTGTAGGTCTGGACTTCCGGCGCCAGCTTGCCTTCGACCCTCTGCGCGATGGCGATGCGCACCCGCAGCTCCTGTTCGTAGCGCGAAATGCTGAACCCGATCACGTTGCCCGCGATGGCCTGGTCGCCGCCCGCGACGCGGATCACCACGTGGCCTTCGTCGATCAGACCGTCCTCGTCGTTGTCCCGACCGTCGGGCGGATCGGAGGGTTCCCCCACGAATCGCACGTAGGACGGCGGGTCGTAGATGATCGCGGGCGGCACCATCGTGTCGTCGATCCCGGCGACACGCTGGAACCAGATCGCTTGTGTCTCCGCGCCATTCGCGAGCACGGGGCTCAGCGGATAGGCCTCGTCGAGCTCATCGACCGCTCCGTCGCGGTCATTGTCGATGCGGTCCTTCAGGGTCGAGGCCGTGGTGTTCAGCACGCGGAAGGGCTGTAGATTGGATGAGGAAGAGCGCAGCAAGGTGTCGAGGCGATCGAGGATGTCCGAGCTCAAGCTCTGGCGCTCGAGGCGCTGGTTCGATTCCTTCATGCCCTGCTGCAGGGTGCCTTGGAACTTGGTCGCGACGAGCATCGCGCCGAGGAAGATCGCCGACGAAATCGTGACCTCCAGCAGCGACATGCCGCGCTCTCGATCCCTGCGGTGTTGGTGGGTGCGCAGTTGCATGGTGCTCTCTCACTCCTTGGCGCGAATGGTGTGCAGGCGGTACTCCTGGGGCCCCTGGCGCGAATACCAGCGCAGGACCACCTGGATGCGGAGGGCTTCCCCGACGAGGTCGCCTCCCGGAACTTGATCGATGACGATGCGGCCGACGGGGTTGGCGCCGCTGGAGCTGCTCGTCGTCCCGCCGCTGCCGGAGGAGGTCCCGGTGCCCGTTCCGCCGGAGCCCGTGCCGGAGCTGGTGCCTCCGCTGCCTCCCGTCCCGGTCCCGGTGCGTGTCGCGCCGCCTCCGTTCTCGATGCTCCGCTCCCGGAGGTCCGAGATCCCGTCGCCGTCGAGATCGACGGTGAAGGTCTGGTTCGCATAGGTCGTCGCCAAGCTTGCATAAGGGACGCGGCGCAGCTCGTCGAGCTTGGCTCTCGCCGCCGAGCGGGCGATCTCGTTCTCCGCCACGGATTCCGTAACGTGGTTCGAGCTGATCATCAAGGGCGCGAGCCCGACGAATGCGATGGTCACGAGCGAGACTCCAATCATCATCTCGACGATCGAGAAGCCGCTCTGCGACCCTCTGGGGGGAGAGATCTTCATGGCCTGTACTCGAGAGAGTTCTGCGGGCGCCGCGTCGCGGTGCTCGCTGCCCTCTGATCGGAACTCCCCCTCGGCCGGGGCATAGAAAGAAGTTCCCGGCGCCTCTTTTCGGTCTCGCGGTGCCGCGGATCGATGAGGAGAGCGCAGCCGTGCGCGCGACTCGTGCGGCGCGCTTCATCCGCGATCGACTCAGCGCGCCCGCGGCTGCAACGCGAAGCGATCGAAGATCTTTCCTGCCTGCAGATCCCAGGTGAGAACCTCGAGCTCGCGAGCACTGCAACGCAGCTCCCACACGTGGTGGCGCGAGTGCGCGTAGCCGGGGCTCTGCAGATACCATCGCGCCGTATCCGGCGTGCGCTGCTGCACGCCGAAGCCGCCTTCGCCGACGTAGACGGTGCCGTCTTCCGAGCGCACGCCGTTCTTGATGGGGACCGTGCGTTTCAGCGCGTGGCCGTCGTTCTCCAGAGCGAGATCGAGAGCGTAGCGATCGAAGAGCGGCAGCCAATGCGGCGCCGCCGTCGCGGGTTGCTTCACCGCTGGCCAGAGCGGGCGATGGTACTGCGCGATCTGCCAGCGCGTCTTCCGGCGCGATCCTAGCGCGTGCTCGAGGAAGAGAGTCTGGTCGCCGCCAGCGGCGATCTCGGTGTTCAAGGTGACGAGCAGCACCTCCGGAGTCAGCATCGTCGCGTAGTAGTTCTTGTCGACGCCGCCAGGTGTGCCGAAGACTTCGTCATAGATGGGCCCCGTCGCCTCGTGGTT
>JAEUHW010000382.1 GCA_016793245.1 Planctomycetota bacterium | reverse complement strand
CGGCCGAAGATGAGACCGAAGGAGGAGACGGCGAGCGGGTTCGGCGGCGCGCCGACCAAGGTGAGGTTGCCGTCGCGGCGCAGCAGCGGCAGCAGCGCGTTCACGTCGTGATCGGCGGAGACGGTGTCGAGCAGGAAGTCGAAGCGGCCGGCGTGCTGCGCGAGGGAAGCGGCGTCGCGCGAGAGCAGGACCTCGTGCGCGCCGAGGCGCAGCGCGTCCGCGCGTTTGCGCTCCGAGGTCGTGAGCACGTAGACCTCCGCGCCGAGGGCGCGCGCGAGCTTGACGCCCATGTGACCGAGGCCGCCGAGCCCGACGATGCCGACGCGCTTCCCCTTACCGATGCCGTGATGGCGGAGCGGGGAGTAGGTCGTGATGCCGGCGCAGAGCAGCGGGGCCGCGCCCGCGAGCTCGAGGTTCGTCGGCAGGCGCAGCACGAAGCGCTCGTCGACGACGATGCGCTCGGAGTAGCCGCCGTAGGTGACACCGCCCAAGTGCGCGTCGGGGCCGTTGAACGTGAACACGACGTTCGGGCAGAACTGCTCGAGCCCCTCACGGCATTCGCCGCAGGTCCCGTCGGAGTCGACCATGCAGCCCACGGCGACGCGATCCCCCACCGCGTACTTCTTCACCGCGGCGCCGACGTGCGTCACGCGACCGACGATCTCGTGCCCGGGCACGATCGGGTACACCGTCGGCAGCGTCGCCTTCCACTCGTCGCGCACGAGGTGGATGTCCGAGTGGCAGATGCCGCAGAAGAGGATCTCGATCTCGACATCGCTCGCGCGCGGATCGCGGCGCGGGATCTCGTGGAATGCGAGCGGCGCGTTAGCGCTGGTCGCAGCAAAGGCGCGGGCCTTCGGCATGGTTCACCTCGGAGGGAGTAGCTCGTTGCACAGTTGAGGTGCCTGGCACCTTTACTGCACCTTTACTGTGCAGTGGGGAGGAGGGCGTTGAAGAGGAGCTTCATCGTGCCCCAGGGTTGGCCGCGGTAGATGACGTCGGCGCCGAAGAGGACGACGCTGCCCTTGCCGACGGGGAGGCGCAGGGCCGCGGCCTTGTCGCGCAGGAGCTCGGCTCCGATCTCCCACCCGCTCGCGAGGAGGCGACCGGCGCTGGGGTAGGTGACGAAGAGCTCCGCCTTGGGATCGTCGCTGGTGAAGACGGGGCTGCGGCGGAACATCACCGCGAGCCGCTCGGAGCAGCCGTAGGTTAGCGGATGCGCGGGTTGCGCGCGCGCCCACAGCAACGAGCCCGGGATGAAGAACTCCGAAGACGGGACGCTCTTCTCGTTGCCGTTCGCGTCGCGCTTCTTCAAGCCTTCTTGCACCGGCAGATCGAGGAGCCGCGCGAGCTTCGTCGCGTCATCGCCGAGCGCCACGATCGTTCCGCCCGCGGCGAGGAACGCGCGCAAGGGCTCGATCGTGTTCTCGGCGGTCAGCGCGACGCGGCGCGCCGCGAGATCGGACCAGTCCTCGAACGGCGGCAGAAGCTCCTGCAGATCGGCGATGTCCTCCTCGGCGAGGCTGTCGCGGCGCTCGCGCGACTCGCGCGCATCGCGCGAGGCCGGCAAGCCATCGTGGAAGACGAGCGTGTCGAAGTCCTGCGCGAGGTTCCCGGCCGCGACGCGCTGCCCCGTGACACGGGTGTACGGGAACTCCGCTTGCTCGAGCACCCACTGCGTCCAGCCGGCGGTCATGCTGCCGCCCCAGACATCGAAGACGCCGAGGCGCTGCGCGCGCAGCGGCTGTGCCTCGCCGGGCGCCACATCGACGCCGTGGAACGCGACGCCGAGCTCGCTCGCGAGCGCGCTCGCGCGCTCCGCTCCCGCGTTCGCCGGCACGAAGAACGCCCCCGGCGGCAGAGCCTCGCTTCCCACCTCCAGCGCGCGCGGCACGCGCGCGACCTCGATGCCGGCCGCGCGCAGGCGATTCACCGCGATCACCGCGCTCGAGCTCCGCGCATCGAGCACCCAGCCCGCCTTCCCGGCGCTCGCGAGCTGCGCGCGGAACGGCGCCTCGATCTCCAGCAGAGGATGGGTGGCGGCGAGCAGCGGCTCCAGGATCTTCACGACCTCGACATCGTGCTGCATCGAGAGCGTCCAGCCCGCGCTGTCGTACGGTCGAATGGGTTCCCCGCCCTTACCGAGATCGTCGGGATGCCACTGCGGCTCCAGCATGTCGCGAAGATGCGGACGATAGGCCTGTGCCGCATGGATCACGTAGCTGCCGGCCGGTGCGGGCTTCCCGCGCGCGGGCAGCGCGATCGCTTCGCGCGCGACGCCGATCTCGATCGCGTTCCGCCGCAGCGCGCGCACGAGGCGCGTCGCGGAAGCGAAGTCGGGCTGGTCGGCGGGGATCACGTACGCGCGCGCGTCGCGCAGCGAAGGATCCGCGAACGCTGGCACGATCGTGTTCGGCTCGACCTCGGGCTCGTTCTCGCCGTTCTTCGCGCGCGAGGCCTCGTCGCGCTCCTTCGCGATCGCGAGCAGCTCCGGCGTCGCCGTCCAATGATCCTTCGAGCCGCGCTCGATCGCGCGGCGCGCGAGCTGCCAGCCTTGATAGAGCAGCTCCTCGCCGTAGCGCGAGGCGTAGTCCAGGATCGCGAAGTTCGCCGTCTGCAGGTAATCGATCGTCTGCCGCGCATGCCACGGCTGCCCGAGAATGGGATCGGGATAGTCGCCGTGCGGCACGCGCTGATCGAGCGAAGGCGAGATGCGCGAGGGATCGGGCGTACCGTAGACCTCGGTCAGGATGCCGATCGCGTTGTGGAAGTAGCTCGCGGTGCGGAGCCCGCCGTTCCACCAGGTCGAGTACGTGGCCCCGCTGCGCGAGATGACCCCGGGCTTCCCCTCCGCGGCGAAGCGGTGGTTCATGTGCGCGGCGACGATCTCGATGCCGCGCACGACGAGCGGGTCGACGTTGTAGTTGAAAGGATCGCGGAAGGGCGGCGTGTAGATCACCGTGCCGCGCGGCGCGGTCTGGTGATGGTTGTAGATGATCCGCGGGAACCAGCGGTGATAGTGCGCGCGCAGGATGTTCCGCGTCTCCGGCATGTTGCCAGCGTAGAAGTCGCGGTTGTTGTCGTGGCCCAGATACTTCTGATAGAGCACCGGGATCTGGCCCACGCGCCCCGTCGCGCGATAGCCGCGCGAGATGAGCTGCATGCCGTCGGGATTCGCCGGGCAGACGAGCAGGATCACGTTCTCGAGGATGCGCGCGACCTCGGCGTCCTCGCGCGAGACCATCTGCCAGACGAGCTCGAGGATGTTCTGCGCGGCGATGGACTCGTTCGCGTGGAGTCCGCCATCCACCCAGACCACGACGCGCCCGCTCGCGGCGAGCTTGCGCGCGATCTCCTCGCCCTCGTCGCGCCCGAGGGAAAGCCGTTCGCTGATCCCGCGCAGCTCCTCCAATCGCAGATGGTTGGAGGGCGAGGTCACGACCGCGAGCCACTGCGTGAGCCCGTAGCTCGTGCGCCCCATGTCCTCGAGCGCGAGGCGCGGCGAGCGCTCGTCGAGCAGCTTCCACCACGCCTCGAGCTGGGTGTAGTCGGCGAGGAACCCGTCCGCGCCGACCTTCTGTCCGAGGAACTCCTCCGGACCGGGTAGCTCCTGCGCGGGGAGCGCGGAGCCGAGGGCTGCGAGCGCGAGCGAAGCGAAGAAGGTGATGCGGCGGCGGTTCATGGCCGCAGCTTACGCCACGGCGTTCCCGCGCGTCACGCGTGCCGCTCGTCGCTCGCTCGCGCCATACCCGTCAGGGCTGCACGGTCACCTCGAGGCCCTGGCTCGCCGCGAGGCCCTGCGGACCACACGCCGCGGGGAACAGCGCCTGGAAGTCGAGGGTCAGCCCGATCAGCAGCGGGTCGGCGCTGATCGGGAACGGCGCGACCGCGACCCCGCGCGCATCGGAGCCGATCGGGAACGAGAAGAGCCCCGGCGAGAACGGATCGACGAGCAGGTTCACGCCGAGGAGCGGCACGTTCGCGCGAGCCAAGCTGAGCAGCAGCGCGCCGGGCGTGATCGCCGGTGCGCCTTCGACGGCGAAGGCGAAGCCCGTGAAGCCGAGACGCGGCTCTGCATTCGCACGCAAGGCGATCCCGCAGCTCGGAGTTCCCGCGCCGTACGCGACGAGCCCTTCGTCGCCATCGAGCGCGTTGTCGGCATCGCGATCGATGCCCATGCGGCGACCGCTGCCGACCGGCACGCCCGTGAAGATCCACGTCGCGCGACCGCTCTGTGCCTGCGCGAGGAGCTCCGCGCGCGTGAAGGTGCCGAGAGCCGCTCGCGACGCGCGATAGCGGTTGCCGGCCTGCTCGTAGTGGAGGCCCAGGTCCTCGCCGTCGAGGCGCCCCTTCGCCACGAGATCGCAGTTCCTCGCCGCGGCTTGCGCTTCGAGCAGCGCGAGGTCCGCGGCCAAGCCCGTGGAGCTCGCGTTGCTCGCGTCGAGCGCGCGCTGCCAGCCCACGGCCGGCGCGGTGCCCGTGTCGAACGCGAGCAGGAACTGCTCGAGATCGTCCTTGCGATTGCTCGGCCACGAGTTGAACGCCGGGATCGCGAGGAAGCTCGCCAAGGTGTCGATCGTGCCGTCGTGGATGAAGCCGAAGCCGAGCTTGCTCGGCACGCCCTTTCGGTAGCCGACCTTGCGGTAGAGGTTCCGCAGGTGCGGGACCTTCATCTGGATCTCGATCTGCCCCGCGATGAGCTGCGGGTTGATCACCTGGTGGTTGCTCCCGGTCGGCAACGCGTGGCACGTGGCGCAGGTGAGCGTGCCGATCGGCGTGCTGCCGATCGAGAAGTTGCGGAAGGTGTCGAGGCCCGCGGCCTGGTTCGTCGCGGAGGGCGTGGTCGCGTAGCTGCGACTCCGGAGCTGGTTCGGATTGGGCGGGAACACGACCTCCAGCATGAACGCCTTGAAGTCGGCCATGTCCCCGGCGGGGATCACGCTTCCACCCATCAGCGCATCGAAGGTGCCGTTGAAGTTCTCGAAGTCGATGCGATCGCCGCGCCAGTGGAAGGGCTTCTCGCCGCGCAAGCCGCGCAGCGTCTGCGTCGTCATCGGGCCCTTCATCGGATGGAAGGGCTGCAGCAACAGGTTGAACGGGAACGGCTGCCCCACCGGCGCGGGGTCCTGGTTCGCACCTGGGTTCCCGAGGTCCCACGCGAGGCCATCGAGGTCCGCGTCGATGTGGCACGCCGCGCAGGAGAAGGTGCCGTTCCCGGCGAGCTTCGCGTCGTAGAGGAAGCCGCGGCCGGCCTTGATCTGCGCGGGCGTCGGGTCGTGTGCGAACGGCAGCTCGCGCAGGACTGCCTGCGTCGCGGTGTCGATCACGGCCAAGCTCGCCGCCATGCGCTGCACGACGTAGAGCCGCGACGCGCTCGGATGCAGCGCGAGACCGCGCGGCCCCTTCTTGGTGCGCGCGTTCGAAGCGGCGCCGGCAACCCCCAGCTCGATCCGTCCGAGCAGAGTCCCGTTGGTATCGAGGACCCCGATGCGATCGGTGCCCTGCGCCGCGACGTAGAGCTTGCCGGCCGCGGCGTCGAGCGCGAGGCCCGTCGGCTCGGCGAGCGCCACCGCCGCGCTCGCCGGATCCGGCAAGGTGGCGTAGCTCACGGTCGGGTTGAGATCGAAGAAGCTCTTGGCGCCGTTCGCCGCGACGCGCGTCACACGCGAGTCGACGGCGTGGCCGCGCAGCGCGTTCTCGAAGCGCACGAGGTTCCGCGACTCCAGGTTCGCGATGAAGACCTCACCGCTCACGGGATGCACCGCGAGATCGAAGTTCGTGGTGCCGACCGCCGTGACGCGGCGCGTGATCGCGAACGACTGCGCGTCGATCTCGAAGAGGTCCTCGTCGGGCAGGATCGTCTGGTGCGCGCTGGTCCAGGCGGGATCGCTCGCGGCGACGAGGATGCCTTGCTGCGGCGCGGGCGGAAGCAACGGGTTCGTCGGCGGCGGCGGCGCGGGTGCCAACGCCTTCGGGACGACGGTCGTGCCATTGCCCGAGCGCGCCGAGAGCGCGAGGACCTTCGTGCGATCGCCACTCGCGGCGAGCGCGCGCGGGTCCTTCGACGGGAACGGGATCAGCGCGAGGCTCGCGCGTGAAGCCGCATCGAAGACGTGGATCTGGTCCTTCGCGGTGGCGCTCACGAACGCGCGCTCTGGCGTGCCCGCGAAGACGACGTCGGCCGGCTCGTCGCCGACCTCGAGCGTCGCCACGACCTGTCCCTGCGCGAGCGAGATCACGCTCACCGAATCGGAGAGCCAGTTCACCACCCACAGCTCGTCGTCGCTGCGGAAGCGCAGCGACACGGGCTCCAGGCCGACCGCGATCTCGCGGAGCAGCACCGGGTTCGACGGATCGCCGAGGGAGTAGATCCCGACGCGCTGATCGGAAGAGTGCACGACGGCGAGGCGGGTGCCGTCGGGGCTCACCTGCACCGGGTGCGTCTGCGGGGACTCGAAGGGAACGAAGGCGTTCTGCGCTCCGGCGAGCGGAACGAGAGCCAGGGCCGCCGCGAGCGAGGCGGCGGAGCGGGAGAGGAGCATCGGGATCTCCGGGGGAGGGGGCGACGGAGAGAACGGGCCCAGCATACCCAGGGCGGCGCCGAGCAGAAGGGAAGTAGACGCAGTCCGGTCTCGCCGAGGGCCATGGAAATCTCGGCCTTCGAAACCGCGCTCCGTCGCGGGGCTCTCCTTGGGAATCGGGGGCTATGATTTCCCACCGTGACGACGCCCCCGTCTCCCGAACAGCTCTCGCGCACGATCTACGACGCGCTGCACTCGCTCGCCGAGCGCTTGCTCGTCGAGCAGCGGAAGGACCACACGCTGCAGCCGACCGCGCTGGTGCACGAGGCGTATCTCCGCCTCCAGCGCCTCGACGGAGAGCTCTGGGGGGAACGCGGCCGCTTCTTCGCCGTCGCGGGGAAGGCCATGCGCTCGGTGCTCGTGGATCACGCGCGGCGGCGCGGCGCGCAGAAGCGCGGTGGCGGGGCGAGCGCGGTGCAGACGGTCTTCGAGGACACGCCGAGCGGCAGCGATCCCGTCGATGTGCTCGACCTCGAGGAAGCCCTCGTCGATCTGGAGAAGATCGACGAAGGGCTCGTCCGCGTCGTGGAGCTGCTCTTCTTCGCCGGCCTGACGGCCGCCGAAGCGGCGGAGGTGCTCGGGGTCTCCGAGCGCACCGTGAAGCGCGATTGGCGCACCGCGCGCACCTGGCTGAAGGCGCGCCTCGATTCCGGCGCGAGCGGCACATGAGCACCGATCGCGCGACCTCCGACTGGACGCGCGTGCGCGCGCTCTACGAGCAGCTCTGCGATCTGCCGGCGGCCGAGCGCGAAGCGGCGCTGACCCGCGTTTGCGACGGCGACGCGGAGCTGCGCGCGGCCGTAGAGAAGCTGCTCGCCCACGACAGCGGCGAGGGCGATTCGTTCCTCGGCGCTCCCGTCGCGCGCCTGACGAACCTGGCCCCCACCGAGACCTTCGAGCTCGCGAAGGGCACCGAGATCGGCGCGTTCCGCATCGTGCGCCGCCTGGGCCAAGGCGGCATGGGTGCTGTGTACGAAGCCGAGCAGCAGAACCCGCAGCGCCGCGTCGCGCTGAAGGTGCTGCGCCCCGAGCTCGCCACCGCGGAGGCGCTGCGCCGCTTCGACATCGAGGTCGAGAGCTTGGCGCGCATGCAGCATCCGGACATCGCGCGGGTGCATGCCGCGGGGATCCACGCGATCGAGGCGCAGGGACTGCACCTGCGCTTGCCGTGGTACGCGATGGAGCTCGTCGCGGAGGCGCGCGATCTCGTGAGCCACGCGCGCGAACAAGAGCTCGATCGCGCGCAGCGCCTCGGCCTGCTCGCGCGCGTCGCCGAAGCCGTGCATCACGCGCATCTCCGCGGCATCGTGCATCGCGATCTGAAGCCCGCGAACGTGTTGGTCGACGAGAGCGGCGCACCGAAGGTGATCGACTTCGGCATCGCGCGCGCCATCGATCAGAGCGCGCGCCCCGAGACGACGCGCACCGGTGCCCTCCTCGGCACGCCGCGCTACATGGCGCCGGAGCAGAAGAGCGGCAGCGGCGACGTCGATGCGCGCTGCGATGTCTGGGCGTTGGGCTGCATGCTGCGCGAGCTGCTCGAGCTTCCATCCGCGCCGCGAGCGACATCGAGCGCGAACGCGAGCCTGCCGCGCGAGCTCGATTGGATCCTCGCGCGCGCCTGCGCGGAGCTCCCCGCCGAGCGCTATGGCTCGGCGCTGGCACTGGCCGAGGATCTGCGCCGCTGCCTCCGCGGCGATGCCGTACTCGCGGCGCCGCCGAGCTTCGTCTACGAATGGGCGAAGCTGCTGAAGCGCCATCGCACCGCGTTCCTCGGCGCCGCGACCGTGCTGATCGCCTTGGGCGCGGGCCTGCTGATCACGCTCGACGCGCTGCAACGGGAGCGCGAGACGAGCGAGCAGCTCTCGCGCTCGCGCGCCGAATCCGAAGCGCGGCGCACCGCGGCGGAGAGCGCCACCGCGCGCGCCGAGCAGGAGCTCACGCTGCGCACCTCGACGCTGGACCTCTTCAAGCGCACGATCGTCACGGCGCGCTCGCGCTTCGGCGCCGGCCTCACTCTCTCCCAGGTCGTCAGCGAGCTCGGCGCCGAGCTCGAGCGCTCGCCGGTCGACCAGCCGCTCGCGGTGGGTGCGAGCTGGACCTATCTCGCCGAGGTCGCCCTCGCGAACGGGAACCTGGCCGAAGCGGAGCGCATGCAGCGCTCCGCCCTCGAGGCGCTGGAAGGCGTGACGCTGGACGAGCAGGTGCGCCACGAGCGCGCTCTCGGTCTCTGCGGGCTGGCCGATCTCTATCGCCAGACGCGGCGCTTCGAGGAATGCGCGCAAGCCATCGCCGCGGCCCGCGCGCTCGCCGCCGACGCGCCGCAGGACGAACGGCTGCAGAGCTCGATCCTGCGTCGCGAGGTGCTGCTCGCGCTGCAGCAGGGACGCTTCGAAACGGCCTTCGCCTCGGCCGACGAGAACGTCGCGCTGCGCGAGCGCGTCTTCGGCCCCGCGGAGCCGGAGACCGTCGAGGCGCGTCTCGACCGCGGCGTCGCGGCGACGAACGCCCCGGACGTGCCCCACGCGCTCGACATGCTGGAGGAAGCCTGCGAGGAAGCGGAGCAGGTGCTGGGCCCGCTGCACCAGAGCACGCTCATCGGCAAGAACAACCTCGCGGGCGCTCTGGCGAAGCGCGAGGAATGGCCGCGCTGCGCCGCGATCCTGGAGGAGACCGCGGAGGCCTTCGTGAAGCTCTACGGCGCCGAGCACCCGAGCGCCCAGGCCTTGCGCTCGAATCTCGCCAACGCCTGGACGATGCTCGACCGCTGGGCCGACGCCGGCGCGCTCTTCGAAGAGCTGCTCGTCATCGCCGAGCGCCGCAGCCCGCCCCCTCCCGGCGCTGCGCTCGAGCTCCTCGAGCTGCGTCGCATGGTGTCGATCAGCAAGCGCCGCAGCGGCGATCTGGCGCGAGCCGTCGAGGTCGTCGCCGGCATCTGCCCCTTCGAGGAGCGCGACGACGAAGCGCAGTTCGCGAAACGCTGCGCTTGCCGGATCGAATGCGCGCGCGCTCTCGCGCTGCAGGGCGACAAGGACGGCGCTCGCGGGCTCTTGGAAGAGACGCGCGACGCGCTCATCGCTCGCTTCGGCGCCGAGCACTCCCTTGCCGCAACCGCGATTCGCGAGCTCGCTGCCCTCGAGGCGCGCGGCTGAGGCGAGGATGCTGGTCAACGACGCGGCACACACCTAGAGTTGAGCCCGTGGAATCTCTCGGCCACGACGACGGCCGAGCAGCGCTTGGCCATGCTGGAGGAGCTCTCGCGGCAAGCCTGGGAGCTCAGCGGCCGACCTTGGCCGAGCTACACGCGAGCCGAGATCCCTGTACGGATCTTCCGACCGGGAGAATCGAGAGAGCCGTGATTTCCTAATCACCGAGAACAACCCGGCCCACGCACGAAGCGCCCCGGTCGCGCTTCCGTCACCTCGCCCTCGAGCAACACGGGCACGCCATTCACCAGCACGTGCCGCACCCCCGTCGCGAGCTGATGCGGCTGCTCGAAGGTCGCGTGATCGCGAATCGCCTCGGGCTGGAAGACGACCAGATCGGCGAAGGCGCCCACCGAGACTCTTCCGCGCTGCTCGAGGCGCAGCGTATCGGCCGGGAAGCTGGTCAAGCGGCGGATCGCTTCCTGAAGCGGGACGAGGTACTCATCGCCTACGTAGTGGCCGAGCAAGCGCGCAAAGTTGCCGTAGGCGCGCGGATGCGGGTTCGAACGCAAGAACGCCCCCTCCGGCGCGAGCGACGCGGCATCGGAGCAGAAGCTCATCCACGGCAGGCGCACCTGCTTCCGCACGTTCTCCTCGCTCATCAGGAAGTAGACCGCTTCGACGCGCGAGCCGTCCTCGACGACGAGGTCCATCGCGCACCGCTCGACGCTCACCCCGCGCGCGGCGGCGACCTCGGCCAAGGTCTTCCCCGTCAGCGGCTTCAGCGCTTCGCTGCGGAACCCGACGAGCATCACGCGCTCCGCTGAGCCCGCCGCGAGCAGCAAGCTCTCCCACGCGTCGGACGGCGTCCGCATCTCGAGCTCCACGCGCGCGCGGAGCGCGGGATCGCGGAGGCGCGCTCTCCAGGCTTCGAAGCCGCCTTCCTGGACCCACGGCGGCATCGCCGCGTCGAGCCCCGTGGCCCCCGCGGTGTAGAGATACATGTCGGCCGTGATCGAGATCCCGCGCGCGCGCGCGGCCTCGATCTTCGCGATGGCCGCCTCGAGCTTCGGCCAGTTCTTCTCGCCCGCGGCCTTCAGGTGATAGACCTCCGCGCGCACTTGCGCGCGCTCGGCGATCTCGATCAGCTCGTCCAGCGCCTCCAGGAAGCGATCGGCCTCGCTGCGGAGATGCGAGATGTACAGGCCGCCGTACGGCTGCGCGGCCGAGGCCAGCGCGACGAGCTCCTCGGTCTTGGCGTAGGCCCCCGGCGCATAGATCAAGGCGGAGGCGACGCCGAGTGCCCCCTCCTCCATCGCATCGCGCACGAGCTGCTGCATCGCCGCGAGCTCCGCCTCGCTCGGCGCGCGATCGACGGAGCCGAGCACGTGCTGGCGCACGGTGGCGGCGCCGACGAAGGAGGCGACGTTCGTCGCGATGCCGCGCTCCTCCAAGTGCTCGAGGTACTCGCCGAGCGTGGTCCACGGCACCTCGAAGCGGAGATCGCCTTGGCGCGCGAGCATCTCCGCGCGCATCGCCTCCGTGAGCGGGCCCATCGACTCGCCTTCGCCGAGGACCTCGAGAGTCACGCCTTGGCGGAGATCGCTGAGCGAGCGGCCGTCGACGAGCAGGCTCTCGTTCGCCCACGAGAGCACGTTGATGAACCCGGGTGCCACGGCGCAGCCTTGCGCATCGATCCAACGCTGCGCCTGCGCGCCCTCTAGATTGCCGATCGCCGCGATGCGATCGCCCGTCACGGCGATGTCGGCGCGATAGGGCGAGCCACCCGAGCCGTCGTAGAGCAGGCCGCCGCGCACGACGAGGTCGTAGCGCGGCGCATAGCGAGCCTCGGGGGGCGACACGAAGCAGCTCCAGCCCGCGAAGGCCAGGATCGCGAGCAGGAGCAGCGGGAGCTCGGGGGAACGGAGGCGCGGATTCATGCCGAGCAGTGTGCGAGAGGAGGGCCAGGCGAAGAAGCCCGAGAAAGTGTGGCGGCTCCAAAGCGCGAAGCGGGCGAAGAGGTGCGGCGAGCTCGACTCGCACCTCCTCCACCACGGAATCACCGCCATGCACACCCTCGCTTTCGGCCTCGCGACCGCGGCTCTGCTCGCGCCGAGCGGGCTGCGCGCCCAAGAGGCGCTGAATCAGCTCGATTCCCCCTGGCACCTCCCGATCCACGCCCCGGCCGATGCTCCGGCGGACGCCGCCGGCGTGCTCTGGGCCTCGGGCGGCGACTTCAAGGTCGCCTTCGATCGCGGCATCGCGTTCTATCCTCTGCTCGGAGACACCTACGAGCGAAACCTCCCGCTGCGCTGGGAGCTCGCCTCGGTGCGCCGCGGTGAGAATCGGATCGACGCCCATGCCGCTACACCGCGCAGCTACGACGCGACCCGCTTCACGCGCCACCACGAGCTCTTCCTAGAGCGCTACGACCTCCGCAAGGAAGGCGTCGAGCAGAGCTTCGTCTTCGCCGAGCTGCCGCACGGCGAGGGCGATCTCGTGATCGCAGGGCTCGTCGCGACCGAGCTCCGCGCCGCGGAGCGTTCCCCGCAGGTCGGCCCGCTCGACTTCCACGGCCCCGCCGGCGAGGTGCTCGTGCGCTACGGCGCGGCGCTGGCCTACGATGCCGCGGGTCGATCGATCGACGTCGCGACGAGCTACCTCGATCAGGTGCTCGCGCTGCACGTACCCGGCGAGTGGCTCGCGGAGGCTGCGTTGCCGATCACCGTGGATCCGCTGCTCTCCCGCTTCATGCCCACCGCCCTGGGGCAAGCGCCAGGAGCGATGGACATCGCGTGGGACGGTGAGAACCTGCACCGCTTGATGGCCTACACGCGGCGCTTCTCCGCGACCGACTGGGACTTGAACTCGCGCGTCGTCACCGAGCTCGGAGGCACGCTGCACACCTACTACAACGACGTCACCGCCAACACGAGCGTCGAGGACGTGAGCGCAGCCTACGTCGGCGGCGCGGATCGCTGGGCGCTCGCGTTCGAGCGCATCGACTACAGCGCGCGCACCGCGCGCGTGCTCGTGCACGTCCGCGACGATGGTCTCGCACCTGCCGCGGGAACCACCCTGCAGGTGGCCGCGGGCATCGCCGAGCAGCAGCGCGGGCCTTCGCTCGGCGGCGCGCGCGCCTTCGGCAATGGCACCACGGCGCTGCTCGTGTTCCAGGAGGACGCGACCAACAATCTCTCCGCGACAGACAACACGCGTGCTCGCGGCGTGATCGTCGATGTCGCCGCGCCGTCCCTCGGTGCGGAGTTCGGGATCGGCTACGGCTCGGGGAACGCCGACGAGGAGAACGTCTCCGTCTCGCGCAGCAGCGCCTCGATGACCGACTCCTGGATGGTCGTGTGGCAAGGGTTCAACAACACCATCGCGAACGACGACTGGGATCTCTACGGCCGGCTCGTGCGCCCCGATGGAACTCTCGGCGCTCCGGCCATCGTGGTTGGCGCCGAGAATGGCACGCATGCGCTGCGACCGAAGGTCGATGGACGCGAGGGACGCTTCCTCGTGCTCTCCGGCCAGACCCCGAACACGCAGCGCAGCTATCCCGCGCGCTTCGCGCAGATGCGCGCGACGCGCATCGATTGGATCCTCGGCAACACGCCCACCGTGCCGCACCCGCGCCGGACGATCGCTTCGAACGCCGCCGAGGTCTTCGACTTCGGCACGCCGGCCTCGCGCCCGATCGCCTTCGACCACTTCACGCGCTCGCACTGGACGACCGCGTGGATCCAGAGCGATTACCAGCTCCGCGGCGCGCGCCTCGGCTTCGACGCCGGCGTCGTCGAAAGCCAGACGATCTACTCGCAGGCCTTGGACCTGGTGCCGAGCGTGGGCCTCGCCTTCGATGGGCTCTCGCGGCGATTCGCGCTCGCCTTCTCCGTGCAGGACCCGAGCGGCGTGCATCCGGTCTACCTGCAGGACTGGAGCTATGGGCCGGCGCAGAGCATCCCCTACGGCGCCACCTGCGGCGGGACGATCGAGAGCACGAACTCGGGAGCGCTCGTCCCCGGCACACCGTACGCGGGCTCGGAGTACTTCGCGCTGAAGCTCGACGCCGGTGTCCAAGATGCGCCGACCGCCCTCTTCGTCGCCCTCGGCTCCGCGGCGTTCCCGCTCGGCGGAGGCTGCGAGCTCTTGCTCGATCCCGCGAGCTTCTTCCTCTACGGCGTCGGCACCAGCGACTGGGGCGGCAATCTCCAGCTTGCGGCGCCGCTGATCGCGCATCCCTTCGCGCACTACGACCTCTACTGGCAGTGGGCGCAGATCGATCCGGGGACGGGCGCGCTCAGCCTCTCGAACGGGTTGCGCACGCTGATCCAGTGAAGCCGCGACAATCCTCCGCGCCTTCGGCATGCTGAGCGCGCGCGCCGAGGTCGCGCGCCGCTCACCTAAGGCTCGGAGGATTCGATGTCGAAGCACTTGCTCTGGTTCGCCGCGATCGCCATCGCGGGCTACGGTCTCGCGCGTCAGGACTCCACCGACGAGAAGCAGACCGCACCGCCGCGCGCGTTCGTCGATGGTCGCGGACCCGGGTGGCGCGCGATGGAGGAGCAAGAGTTCACCAACGTGAACTGCGCGCAGGACACGTTCCGCTGGGAGAACGGCGTCATCCACTGCAGCGGCAATCCCGTCGGCGTCGTGCGCACGAAGGAGCAGTTCGAGAACTTCGAGCTCAGCGTGCAGTGGCGCCACCTGAAGAAGGCCGGCAACTCCGGCATCTTCGTCTGGGCGATCCCGGAGTCGATCCAAGCGCTCGAGCGCGGCGAAGGGCGCTTGCCCGGCGGCATCGAGGTGCAAGTGCTCGACTTGGGCTACAAGGAAGCCTACGAGGAGGGCGGGAAGCGGAAGGCCGATTGGTTCACCTGCCACGGCGACGTGTTCCCTGTCGGTGCCGCCGACATGCAGCCCTTCCCGCCGGTGGCGCCCGACAAGAAGCGCAGCTTCCCCACGAAGGAACTCTCGCGCGGTGTCGGCGAGTGGAACCACTACTACATCCGCGCGATCGACGGCGAAGTGCGCCTCTGGGTGAACGGCGAGGAGGTCTCGGGCGGCACGGCGTGCAAGCCGAGCAAGGGCTATCTCTGCCTCGAGTCGGAGGGCTCGCCGGTGGAGTTCCGCGAGCTGCGGATCCGCGTCTTGCCGTAAACTGCGCCCCTTCTCGAGAGATTCATCCCAGGAGCGAACGATGCTCGGCTTCCGCTTCGTGAAGATCCCGCCCACGACCCACGTCCTCCAGTACCGCGGGGGCAAGGTCGTACGTCAGGGGGCGGGGCTCTCGTTCTTCTATTTCTCGCCGACGAACTCGCTCGTCGCCGTGCCGCTCGGCAGCGCCGAAGTGCCGTTCATCTTCGAGGAGAAGACGGCGGACTATCAGGCGGTGAGCCTGCAAGGTCAGGTGACCTACCGCATCGCCGATCCGCAGAAGCTGGCGGCGCTCATGAACTTCACGCTCTTGCCCGACGGCAAGAGCTACGCGTCGAAGGACCCCGAGAAGCTCGCGCAGCGCGTGATCAACCTCGTGCACGTCCTCGCGCGCGACGAGATCGAGAAGCTGCCGCTGCGCGAAGCACTGCGCGCCGCGGAGCGCCTGGTCGGCGAGATCCGTTCTCGCATCGCCGCCCACGCCGAGCTCGTCTCTCTCGGCCTCGAGGTGCTCGGGCTCTCGCTGCTCGCGATCAAGCCGACGCCCGAGACGGCGCGCGCGCTCGAAGCCGAGATGCGCGAGCAGCTCCTGCGTGAAGCCGACGAGGCGATCTACGCGCGCCGCAACTCCGCCGTCGAGCAGGAGCGCGCGATCAAGGAGAACGAGCTGAACACCGAGATCGCGGTCGAGCTGAAGAAGCGGCAGATCCGCGAGACGCAGATGGATGCCGAGCGCGCGGTGCAGGAGAAGGAGGCGCAGCTCGAGCAAGCGCGCCTCGCCTCCAGCATCGAGCGCGAGGATGAGCGGAAGCGCTTGGTCGCCCTGAGCTCCGAGAACAGCCGCGCCGAGGCCGATGTCCGCGCGTACGGCATCGCCAGCACGATGAAGGCGCTGGCGAGCGTCGACGGCCAGGTCCTGCAGGCGCTCGCCACGACGGGCATGAAGCCGGAGCAGCTGATCGCCTTCGCGTTCCAGGAGCTCGCCGGACGCGCCGACAAGATCGGCCAGCTCAACATCTCGCCCGATCTCCTCCGCGAGCTCTTGGAGCGCCGCTCCGGCGAGACATGAGCCGGCTCTCCGAGCGCAAGATCATCCTCGTCGTGCGCTCGACGCGACTCATGGAGCTCGAGGCGCGCTTCGCGACGAAGGCGCAGGCCGAGTTCTACGTGACGCGCCTCGGCGGGGACTTCTCCGACTACGAGCGCGAGGACGAGATCTACCGCGCCGCGGTGGAGACCGCGCAGCGTTCGCTCGAGGAGGTCGGGCGCGTGCAGCTCGTGCAGCGCTCGTTCCTGCCGAACTTCTTGTTCGGGCCGGAGGACCTGGTCGTCGCGATCGGCCAGGACGGCCTCGTCGCGAACACGCTGAAGTATCTGGACGGCCAGCCCCTCGTCGGCGTGAACCCCGACCCCGCGCGCTGGGACGGTCAGCTGCTGCCCTTCCGCGTCCCGGATCTCGCGCGCGTGATGCGCGAGCTCCTCCGCGACGGACGCCAGATGCGCGA
>JAEUHW010000339.1 GCA_016793245.1 Planctomycetota bacterium | reverse complement strand
CGGCGGGGGAGCGGCGGATGGGCGGCGGTCGAGTGGGCAGTCCCAAGTGTTCGAGGATCCGCCGAATGGAGTCGGGCGCGGTGAGGAAGGCGATCATCTCGCGGCGCGCGCCGCAGTCCTCGCAGACGAGAACATCGATGGCATAGGTACGGCGGAGCAACTCGGCCCATTGCGGGCGCTCGTGGCGACGCGTGGGTGGTTCTTGGCCCGTGGAGTTCTGCGCGAGCGTGGAGTTCTTGGTCGCGCTCGTGGCGGGTGGGTGGGAGCGCTTACAGCGCGACGTGCGTGGTGGAGGCGAAGCGGGCACGACGTGATCGCGCCAGCTCGCGGCGGGAGCGAGGATTCCGTGGTAGGTGAGCATCGCTCGCCCCGGTCGCGGCATGAGAGCGATGAGTCGCTCGAGGAAGGCCGAGGGCTCGAAGCGAAGCGCCTGGGTGCCGTCGGCGAAGGGACGGATCCCCTGAAGGACGACCCACCGGGTCGTCCTTCTTCCGCTTCGCGGAACCGGGGCTTACCCAAGACGGAAGAGGAGCTTCCCTTCCGGAGTGAGGGAGAGCTGCTCGGCGGCGAAGGGCGGGCGGAGGACGTAGCGTGCGAGTCGTTCGCGACGGAGGCGTTCGCGCGCGGGGATGCGAACGGCGGCGTGGAGCGAGAAGCCGGCGGCGCGAGCGCAGAGCGGAGTGGGAGTCGGGGAGCGGCGCGCGGGAGTGGGATCGCCGAGGCGCGGGACGGACTGGCCAGCTTCGGGACCGAAGGCCTGACGGCCGACGATCGAGCCCGCGTAGCAAGCGGCGAGGAGGGGCTCTTCTTCGAATGCAGGGTCTTCTGCTGCGCGGTCTTCGTGGGAGGAGAGGAGCCCGAGCTTCTCGAGATGACGGAGGACGCGGCGCTGTACTCGCGCGCGCACGCGTTCGACGTCGCGGTCTTCGAGGATCTCGAGGGCGTGGAAGCGGGGGGGCTCCGCAATCGCGGTGCCGTGCCGCCGTTCCTGGCGCTACCTCGAGCCTTGCCGGTGGGGGCGCAGGCTCAGCCCTTTCGCAGCTCCGCGAGCTTCTCTCGCACCTCTTCCGCATGCCCCTTCGCGGAGACCTTCGCCCAGTGGTGCGCGACCTTGCCGGCGGGATCGAGGAGCACGGTGGAGCGGATGACACCCATGCTCTTCTTGCCGTACATGTTCTTCTCGCCCCAGGCGCCGTACTTCTCGAGCATCTCGTGCTCGGGGTCGGAGAGCAGCGTGATCCCGAGCGTGTACTTGGCGATGAACTTCGTGTGCGCCTCGGGGGAGTCGGGGCTGACGCCGATCACGGTGGCGTCCAGCTTCGAGAAGTCGGGCAGCGCGGCGGTGAACTCGCACGCTTCCGTCGTGCAGCCCGGCGTGTCGTCCTTGGGATAGAAGTAGAGGACGACCCACTGGCCGGCGAAGTCGGCGAGCTTCCTCTTCTTGCCGTCCTGGTCGAGCAGGGTGAACGCGGGGGCCTTCTTGCCGATGCTGAGCTCTGCAGCCATGGTGCGCTTCGTGGTGCTGGAGGTGAGGAGGGATCGCTCAACGAGCGGAGAGGAGCGCTCGTCCGCCGTCGATGGAGTGGAGGCCCCCCGTGATCCATCCGGCCTCGCTCGAGGCCAGGAACGCGCAGAGGGCCGCGATCTCCTCCGGCTGACCGACGCGCCCCAGCGGGTGCGTCGTCTTCGAGCGCTCGAGGAAGGCCGCGTAGTCGGCGACGGCCTTGCTCACGGTGTGCAGCTCGGTGACGACGACGCCCGGGTTCACCGCGTTGACGCGCACGCCGTGGGGGGCGAGCTCCAACGCGGTGCACTGTACGAACATGTCCTGGGCGGCCTTGGTCATGCAGTAGGCGAGGACGTTCGGGTAGGGGCGCAGCGAGCAGACGGAGGAGAGGATCACCATCGCTCCGCGGGTGTCGATCAGATGCGGGGTCACCGCCTTCGCTACGCGGCGCGTGCCGTCGATGTTGATCGAGAAGAGGCGCTCCCACTCGTCGTCGCTGGTGTCCTGCAGGCCGCCGGAGCCGATGACGCCGGCGGCGTGGATCAGCACATCGATGCGGCCGAGCTCGGCGACGCAGTCGGTGACGGCGGCCTCGACGGCCTGCGCGTCGCGGACATCGCCCTGGAAGGCGAGGTCGCAGACCGATTGCGCGCGCTGCAGGCGCCGCGCGAAGCCGAAGACCTTGGCGCCCTCGCCGCGCAGACGCTCGGCGCACGCCTTGCCGATGCCGCTCGAGGCGCCCGTCACGAACGCGACCTTTCCTTCGAAACGCATGGGTCCTTCCGAACGCTGGGCGAGGGACGGGGAGCTCAGGCCTTCGGCCCGCGCTCCTTCTTGAAGATCAGCAGGTGGTTGAAGCCGCGGAGGAAGAAGTTCCCCTCGGCCGCGGCTTTGTGGAAGTTCGGCTTCTCGAGCTTGCGATTGCCGCGCACGACGGCGACGTGGTCGACCGGGCGGAAGCGCTTCTCCAGCAGCACGAAGAGGTGCGCGCCGAGGCCGACGAAGCCGCGCTTCTTCTGGTAGGAGTCGGAGACGTAGACGGCGAGGTAGCGCCGGTCGCGCAGGATGCGGTCGGCCTCGGCGAAGGCCGCGTCCATGGCCTCGAAGTAGCCGCCGCGCGCGTCGTGCGCGTCGAGCTTGCCGATGCAGCGCGGGTCGTCCGAGTAGTCGAGGTGCGTCGAGTACGGCGGGTCCATGAAGACGAAGTCGGCCTTCGCGTCCTCGAGCGGGAGCTTCCGCGCGTCGGCGCGGAAGATGTCGTCGCGCATCGGCTTCAGGTCATAGCCCAGCGCGCGCCGCTTCATCTCGCGCGCGACGTCGAGCGTCGTGCCGCCGCCGCAGAAGGGGTCGACGACCAGGTCGTCCTCGCGGGTGTAGCGCTCGAGGAGGTTCCAGACGAGATAGCTCGGCGTGGCGCCCTGGTAGCCCTCGGTGCCCTGCGCGCTCTCGCCGTAGTGCTGCGAGGGGTAGTACCAGAGCGTCGTGGTCTGGAGCTTGAGCGTGGGCTTCATCGTGCTGGCGCTGGGGCAGGCGGGCCGAGATGCTAGCAAGCGTGCGCCTCGACCGCCTGCTCTCGAAGTGGAACCTCGCCTCGCGCGCCCGCGCCCAGGAGCTCGTGCGCGCTCTCCGCGTCCGCGTCGATGGCGCGCTCGCCCGCGATCCCGGCCTCGAGGTCGACCCCGCGCGGATCCGCCTCGAGCTCGACGGCCGCGCGGTCGCGGCGCCCGATGAGACCTCGCGCGTCGTGCTGGTCTACAACAAGCCGCGCGGCGAGGTCGCGACGACGCGCGACGAGCGCGGTCGCCGCACCGTGATGGACGCGTTCGCCTCGCTGGCGCTCCCCGGGCTCGCCCCGGTCGGGCGTCTAGACCAGGCGAGCGCCGGGCTCCTGCTGCTCACCAACGACCACGCCTTCGCCGACCGCCTGCTCGACCCGCGCTCGCATCTCCCGAAGGTCTACCGCGTGAAGATCCGCGGCCGGCTCGACGATGCCGCGCTGCACGAGCTCCGCACCGCGACCATCGAAGAAGACGGCCTCGTCCTCGGCCCCCTCGACCTCGCGGTCGAGAGCGAAGCCCAGCGCTCGCAGTGGCTCCGCGTCGTCCTCCGCGAAGGCAAGAACCGTCAGATCCGCCGCCGCCTCGCGCGCCACGGCGCCGAGGTCGAGCACCTGATCCGCGTCGCGTTCGGCCCGCTCGAGCTGGGTGCGCTGGAGCCGGGGGCGTGGCGCGAGCTCCTGCCCGCGGAACGCGCGGCGCTGGAGCGGGCGCTCGCGTCCGCCGGTTGATCGATACGGTCGCGCCGTCTCGAGGTGGTCGGTCGCACGGTGAAAGACACGCGGACTCTATCTTCGATCGAGCTGCGCTCTTCGCGCTCGCTACGCCGAGTGATCATCGTGCTCGACGACGAGGAGCACGCTTCTGCGCGCGGCGCGGCTCCAAGGCCATCTGCGCTTCCAATGGCAGGGCGATCGGGCAGAACCAACTCCTCGGATACAGGTAGTCCTCTCCGGACTCGTCGATGACGCGCAGGAGCTCGAGCTCTGCTGATGCGGCGTCCGACTTCACGGGGTAGACCTTGCCGACCTCGAGTGACGCTTCGTATCCGTCGTTCGAGAGGCAGAAGAAGTACTGCTTGGGGATGGTGACCTTCATCGTTGGAGTAACAATCGCTTGATCTTCATTTTCGCGCTGGCCGATTCCCGCCTCAGCGCAGCTCTTCGAGCAGCACGAACGCGTTCCAGGCGGCATGCAGCACCATCCCGGGATAGAGGCTCTGCGTGCGCAAGCGGAGCCAGCCGAAGCCGACACCCATCGCGAAGTGCGAGACGAAGATGAGCGGGCTCAGATGCAGCACGGAGAACATCGCCGCCTGCACGAGCAGCGCTTCGCCGGGCCGCATCACTTGCGCCAAGCGCGTCTGGATCACGCCGCGGAAGGCTAGCTCCTCGAAGATCCCCGGCGCCAAGCTGATCAGCGCGAACGCAGTCCAGAGCGGCCAGCCCGCTTCGACGTAGCTGTCACTCATGCGCAGGATCGGCAGGCCGAGGCTCTGCAGCGCGCCGAAGTAGAGCTCGAAGAACCCCGCCATCAGCGCGCCGACGAGCGGGGCGCACCACCACGTGCTCCACGTGAAGCCGCTCGCGCGGAGGAGCGGTCGCAGGTGCTCGCGATCGTTCCAGCAGAAGGTGAGGATCAGCAGGGCGTCGAGCAGCGCGATCGCGAGCTCGAGCGCGGGATGCGCGGACTCCGTCGCGCTGGCGAGGATCCCGCCGAGGCCGATCGTGCCGAGCAGGACCGCGAAGAGCGCCAGCGCGCCGCGGAGGTGCTCTCCGTGTCGGGCGGCCATGGGCGGCTCGCGCCGGAGCTGGGCTCTCTCGCGCGGCGCGGCGCCACCCGCCTCGTCCGCGAGTGCCGGCAACGGCTGGCCGCAAGTCGCGCAGAAGCGCGCGCCGAGGCGGCGCGGCGCAGCGCAATGCGCACAGGTCGAAGGGGCGAGGGGGGAACGCGGTGACGCTCCGCTGCTCTCGTTCTCGCTCATCGCGTGCTCTCGGCTCGTGGGCTTCGGCTCAGGCGGCGGCGGCTTCGCGTGCCGCGCGGCGCTCGGCCGCGGTGCGTGCGGCTCGCTCGGCGAGGGCCGCCTGGATCCCGCGCAGCAGGAAGCCGAGGCAGATCAACTTGAGGAAGAGGCCGCTCAGGAGTGCGCGTGGATCGGCGAGGATCTGGAGCAGGAGCAGCACCAGATACATGCTGAGCGCCGTGATGGTGGCCGGCAGCGGGGAGCGCAGCGCCCAGAGATGGAGCGCGAAGAGGATGGCCGCGAGGACGAAGTTCACCGTGTAGCTCAGCGTGACCAGCAGCTCCTGCTGCTCGCGGAACTCGCGCACCGGCATCACGGATCCGTCGGCAAGCTCGAGCGGATCCTCGTCCTGCGCTCCGGCGGGGATCGCGGCGAGCTCGCGGTCGGCGGCCCGCCTCGCGATCACGCCCTCCAGCAGGCCGAAGAACACGAACAGGATGGCGAGCCACTTCATCACTCCGGCCGCCTGGCCGATGTGCCGTTCGCGTGTCTCCGCATCCTTCTGCGCGAGCTTCTCGCGGCGCTGCGCGGAGCGCGCACTGCGCGTCCCGGCCTCCGCGATCTGCTGTCGCGATGCGGCGCTCACCGGCGCTCCGCAGCTCGTGCAGAACGCGTCGCTCGCGCGCAGCGGAGCGCGGCAGCTCGGACACGGGGCGCTGCCGCCGCTGCTTTCCGCGCGCACGGAGCTCGGAGGCGTCGCAGCCTCTGCTGGAGCCGGTGCCAACACGAGCGCGAGCGCTCCGCTCTCGTTACGTCGGATCGCGAGCCGCGCCTGACAGCCGCGGCACCGCGCGACGCGACCGACGAGCTCTTCCGAGACCTGGATGGCGTGAGCGCAGGTAGGGCAGGCTAGTGATTGCATGAGGGTTGCGGCGAACGGCGGTCGACTGGGGCGATGCCGCGCCGGATCGGCACCCCATGCTGCCGCATTCTGAGATCAAGGCGACTTCGCGGGCCAGCCCGTGATGTCTGGCCCGCAAATGCGCGAGCCGAGAGCGGAGCTCGCGGCTCCGCTCTCGGCTCGATGCGATTCGGTGAGCCGCGACGCCAGGCGTCGCGGCACCCGCGCTGAGGTGCGGCCTAGTTCCCGATCGTGAGCCGCAAGCCGTTCGAGCTCACGATGCCGAGCGCGTTCGCCGGGGCATCGAAGACGAGGCCCTGCGCGAAGAAGCGCGCGCCGATCAGCAGCGTCTGGTTCGGCACGCTGAAGTTCTGCGAGGCGCTGCCTTGCGCGTTCGTGGATGTACCGATGCCGATGTCGGCGCTGACGAGCAGCGAGCAGGTGCCGCCGCCGAGCGGAGCGAAGGAGAAGGGCAGCGGGAGGGCTCCCCAGCTCGTGTTCGAGAATCCGATCTCGTAGAAGGCCGGTATGCTCGGTGCGCAGGCGCTGAGCTGCAGCGCGAAGCTGCCGCTCACGCGCGGCGCCGCGGAGGCGGCGAGCGCGGGGACGGCCGGCACCGGCGCGCAGTAGACGCGGAAGGACGGAGCGGTGATCAAGCCGGAGCGCGTCCAGTTCGCGCTCGAGCCGAAGCCCGTGCGGTAGTAGGCGCCTCCGGTCTGCGTGCCGCCCGAGATCTGCGAGAGCAAGGTGGTCTGCGCCGCGTGATCGATGCCGATCCAGAAGGGACCGGCCGGGAGGTTCACCGTGCCCGCGAAGGTGCCGCGGTAGAAACCGTCGGTGGCCCCGATCGTCACCGTGGTGATCGCGAGTGGCGCCGTCGTCGGCGTGCCGCCCGTCGCGCCGTAGATCGCAGCGCTCACCGTCACCGCTCCGCCGGTGTTCGAGCGCGAGTAGATCTCGAAGGACTGCACGCCGATCGCCGCAGCGCTCGTGAGATCGTAGCCGTACTCGTAGGCGCGCAGGTTGTTCGCGACCGCGCCGCCGTTCGGGTTGATCGAGGCGCAGAGTCCGGGTGCGGTGACGGAGCCCGCGCAGCCCGCGCCGAAGCTCACGGCCGAGCCCGGGAACGCAACGGTCGGGTGCTCCGTCCAGGCGAAGGAGAACTCCTGCGAGCCCGCGGCGAGGCTCACGCCGCGCGTGCGCACCGTGAGCGGCCCCGGGAACGGATTGAAGAAGCGCACCATCTCGTAGAGGTTGCGCGTCGTGGTCGAGGAGACGATGGGCGCGCCCGAGCCGTCGAGGATCTCGAGGTCGAGGTTCGACCACGTGCTCGAGCTCGTGTTCAGGCGATGCCACGCGATCGCGACGGCGTAGGACCCACCTTGCACGGCCGGAATGGTGAAGGTGTGCTCGGGCGCTCCCGAGCTCAGGGTCGCTCGGCCGTAGCGGTTCGCGGCGGTGAGCGCGTGCGCGCGGTCGTTCTTCAGGATGCCCATCCCGAAGTCGTTGCGGGTGAGACCGGCGTTCTGCGAGGAGATGTCGAGCGTCGAGGCGAGGAGGATCGCCTTCGTCTCCAGCGCCGTGAGCGCCGTGAAGCGCCCGCGGAGCTGCGTCGCGGCACCCGCGACCTGCGGCGAGGCCATCGAGGTGCCCGAGCCGGTGTAGTTGCCGGCCTCGTTGTTGCGCGCGGCCATCACCGTGCTGACGCCGCACGCGGCGATGTCGGGATAGAAGCGCGCCGTGTCGCCCGACAGCGGGCCGCGCGAGGAGAACGACGCGACCGTGTGCGAGTTGGCGTTCAGCGCTCCGACGGCGAGCCCGTTGGCGGCGCCTTGGCTGCCGGTGGTCGAGCCGGCGGCGGGGCCGCTGTTGCCCGCCGCGACGCAGATCATGATGTCGGCGTTCAGCGCGGCCGAATCGAGGGCCTGCTGGTCGACGGCCGTCGGGCTCGGCGAGCCGCCGTACGAGAGGTTCGCGGCAACGATGTCGAACGCGACGCGGTCGGCCGCCATCGACTGCCAGGCCGAAGCCATCGTGGTCGTGCTGCTGCCGCCGCCGCTCACTTGGTTCGCGATCGCATAGCCGGCGATCTGCGCCAGCGGCGCGTGGCCATCGTCGGCGCTCGCGGTGCCCCAGTCGGCGCCGGCCGAGATGCTGGCGACGCCGGTGCCGTGCCCGTTCTGGTCATCGGCGACGAGCGCGCCGATCTGGCGATTCACCACGAGGCGCGAGCCGTTGATGCCGCCCCCGCTCGTGTTGTTCGGATCGCCGCCCACGTAGTACGCGCGGTGCGGACGAGCGAGGCCATTCATGTCGGAGTCTTGGCCCGTGTCCATGATGCCGACCGTCACGCCGAGACCGCGGTGGCCCTGGCTCTGCAGCAGGTCCGCGTTGTGATTCGCGGAGTTGGTCGCGGTGATGATCCACGGCTGCACCGCGACATCGGGCTCGACGAACGCGATGTTCGCCAGCGCGCGGAGATCGGCGAGGCGACTCGGCGCGATCTCGAAGACGGCGGCGTTCACGATCCACCACTGCTCGGCGACGCGGGCACCCAGCGCCTGCGCCGCCGCGACGAAGCCGGCCTGATCGGCCTGCACCTTGGCTTCGAGGCCCGCGACGATGCGCGCGACCTCGGCCGCCGACTTCCTCGCGCGCACCGCGTCGCGGAACTCCGCGAGATCGAAGCTGCGGGTCGCGAAGTGGACGACCCAGCGTTCGGTGCCGGGTTGCTCGCCGGGCAGGCCCTGCAGCGGCTTGCCGTCGACGATCGGCGCCAGGTCCAGGCCCGATCGCGCGGCGGGGTCCTGGGCCCAGGCCGCGAGTTGGAGGACGAAGAGCGCCGCGAGAGGCGCGGCGCGGCGGAAGGCGGTAGATGCCATGCGGTGCAGACTCCTCACGTAGAGGCCGGCAGCTACCGTCTGGGAACCGGTGAGGCGTCGCCGACCTAGGGCAAGCTTCGCGGAGCGGGAACTCCGCGACGGTGGGGCCGTGGTACGCCGCGCCGGGTGGCGCGGCGGCAGATTCGCCCAAAGCTTCTGCGGTCGCTGGCCATCGACGCAAGGGCTCGCGGGGCTGGAGGGGCGAAGCTCGTGCCAGGTCCGCCAGGAGAGGATGCGGCTTGGGGCTCCCAGGTTCCCTGGCTGTGGTGATGCGAGGGCTGGAGAGGGAGTGGACTCCCGGACCGCGGACCTCGGTGCTCTTCGCGCGAGGCGTGGCTCGAGAAACACTCCATGCACTCACGAACGACGGTCTGTTTCTCCTAAGTCGCCGCCTGGCGCGACTGGACGGCGATCGCCCATGCGCAGCGCGAGCCCGCTCCGATCTCCGTGGAGGACCTGCCGGTCGCGGCGCTTCGTACACCGCTTCCTCGCAGCCCGAGCGAAGCGGTCGCCTCGGTCGCCTCTTGGGCTGCCATGGACGACTTCAAAGTCCGGTTCGAGGACGGCTTCGAGCTCTTTCCGGTGTTGGGGTGCGAGGCGCCTCGGCATCTCCCGCTGCGCTGGCGCACGGGGATCGTGCGAGTCGGCACGCGCGAGCTCGCGCTGGACGCGCACGCCCTGCCGCGAGTCCACGGCACGCATGTGCTGCACAACGCGCATCGCGACGTCTGCGAACGCTGCGACGTTTGGTCGAAGGAGTCGAGCAGAGCTTCGTCTTCGAGAAGCCTTTCGCCGCGGACGGGGATCTCGTGATCCGCGGCGCGATCGAGACCCCGCTCTTCGCGGAGCCGCGCGCGTTCTCGTACGGGGCGATCGGCTTCGTCGACGAACGCGGGCGCGCGGTGCTGCGCTATGGCGCGGGCTTCGCCATCGATGCGAGCGGCTGCGTCGCCGAGATCGAGTCGCGC